>NZ_JBSFDF010000019.1:0-129694 GCF_053593795.1 Streptomyces sp. NPDC002104
TGTGGGAGAGTAGGACGCCGCCGAACAATCATTGTGGGAAAGCCCCGCACCAACCCTTACGGGTTCGGTGCGGGGCTTTTCTGCGTTTACCCGACCGTCCGCGAAGAATCCGGATGAGGTCGGGATGGTGGGCTGGTTAGGATCCCGGGCTATGAACGAGTACGTGATACGGGGAGTACGGGCCGAGGACTGGGCCAAGGTGAAGGAGCTGCGGATCGCGGCACTGCGGGATCCGGCTGCGCCGGTGGCCTTCCTGGAGACGCTCGAGGAGGGTGAGGGACGGAGCGATGCGTTCTGGCGGGACAGGGCGGCCGGGGCTGCGCTGGGCGGGCGGGTCCGGCAGTTCGTCACCGAGGGCGCCGGCGGGGAATGGGTGGGAACGGTGACCGTGCTCATCGAGGAAGCCGGCACGGCCGACCTCTTCGACGGGGAGATCGAGCAGACTCAGGGGCACCTGGTGGGCGTGTTCGTCCGGCCCGAGCAGCGGGGGACCGGGCTGACCGAGGCGTTGTTCGGTGCCGCGCTGGAGTGGGCCTGGGGGCTGCAGGAGCCCGTGCTGGCGCGCGTACGGCTCTTCGTGCACGAGGAGAACGCGCGGGCCGCCGCGTCCTACCGGCGGTTCGGGTTCGTGCCCAGCGGGAAGGTCGTGCCGATGCCGACCGATCCGTCCGCGAAGGAGCTGGAGTACGTGTTCCCGCGGCCCGTTTAGCGGGCGGCTACGGGGAGGTCCGCTTCCGGCCAGCGGGAGCGGGCCTGCTCGCGGCTGCGGCACAGGGCGAGGAGCGGGAGCGTCGTGTCCTGGAGGAGCTGCGGCAGTTGGGGGATCGGGGCCACGGCGGCGACGTCCTCGAAGACCAGGGTCAGTGGTGGGTCGAGCCGACCGTCGGATGACCGTGCGGCCATGCGGCGGCCGTGCTCGACCACGCTGGAGGCGAGTGCGGTCAGCAGGGGCATCGCACCGGGGTGGGCCCGGGGGTCTTCCAGGGGTTCGCCCACCACGTAGAGGGTGCCCCCTTCGGAGACGAACGATGCGAGGGCGAGGGAATCGGTTCGGTTCGGGCTGCAGGATTCCCGGATGTGGATCGAGGAGAGCGCTGTCAGGGCCCGGGCCGTGAGGTGTTGGGCCTGTTCGCGGCGGTCGGGGTGCGCGGTGAGGGCGCTCTCCAGCTCGCCGGCGGCGCCGGGGGCGGCCGTGGCGGCCTGGGGGTGGGTGCGCAGGATGCGGACCGGCTCCTGGGCGTTGGTGCCCTGGGCCCAGCGGTGCAGTTGCTTGAAGGGGCGGTTGTCCAGGGCGGCGGCTTGGAGCCAGCTGCGGAGGAGCGTTTCCGCGGTGTCCGCGAGGGCGGAGTCCATCCGGGCCTGGGGGCGGACCGGGGCGAGCAGGGCGATGGCGCGGGCGGCGGCGGTGGCGCGGTCCGCGCAGCCTTCTGTGGGGCTCCAGTGGATGCGGGCGGGGGTGTCGCAGAGGTGGGAGGGGTCGTAGAGGAGGACGGGGCCCAGCTTCGAGCGGGCGTCCTTCGTGTCGGCCCAGAGGGTGGGGGAGGACGTGATCACGAGGATCGCGCCGGGGGCGGCTGTGATGGCCGCCGTGGCGGCCGTGGTCCGGGCCGCGGGTGGGGCGTAGGCGAGGCCGTGGGTTTGGGGTGGGGTGTGCGGCTGCATCGGGCTCGGGGCGTAGCCGAAGCCGTAGCGGTACGCCTCGTCCGTGGGGGCGGGTGCGGAGCCCTGGCCGGGGGCTCTGCCTGCGGGGTGGGGGACCGTGGGTGGGTACGGCGTCGTCGTTGCGGGGGGCCGGCCCCCGGGCTCCTGCTCCTTGAGCGCCGGAGGCGCTGAAAGGACCTGCGGTGCCGGGTGGGGCTCGGTGGGGGGCGAGACCGTGGGCGGGTGCGGGGCCGTTGCCGGGGGTCGGCCGCCGGACCCCGGCTCCTCGAACGCCGGAGGGGCTGAGTGGGCCGGGGAGGGCTGGCCTGCGGTGGGGGTGTGGGCTGTGTGAGCTTGTCCGGGCCCTGGAGTCGGCCCGCCGTGCCCGCCCTGCTGGGTCTTCAGGCGGTGGCGGGACCTGGTGCGGGCCACTACGCCCAGGGTGAAGATGGTCAGGACCAGGAGGACCAGGAGCTGGCTGATGAACAGGCCCCAGAAGAGGCCCCAGTTGGAGAGGGCCTCGGGGGGTGTGTCCGGCCAGGCGGCCGGGATGTCGTGGGGTTGAGCTATCAGGGAGCGGACCGCGGTCGGGGTGCGGGTGAAGGTGACCTTGCTCGGCCAGGCGCCCTTCGTGAAGAGGGCCGCCAGGCCGGTGGCCGTCCAGGTGAGGACGGCCAGGCCGAGGAGGAAGGCCAGGAGGCCTACGAGGAGGCCGTCCGGGATGCCGCCCTGGGGGCGGGGGGCCGGGTGGTCCGTGCGGTCGGGCATGTCAGGCCACCGTGGTGGCCGAGCCGCCGGCGTTGCGGTGGCGTTCCATCAGGAGGGCCCGCTCCTCTGTCTCCAGTTCGGCGGCGAGGAGGTCGTCGGGCAGGCGGTGCTGGACCGAGGACTCGGTCATGGCGCGGTCGGTGAAGACCAGGGGGCGTTCGGCCTCGGTGATCAGGTGTTTGACGACCTGGACGTTGCCGTTGACGTCCCAGACCGCGATGCCCGGGGTGAGGGTGGGGATGATTTCCACCGCCCAGCGGGGGAGGCCCAGGACGCGGCCCGTGGCGCGGGCCTCGTCCGCCTTCTGGGCGTAGATCGTGCGGGTCGAGGCCATTTTGAGGATGGCCGCCGCCTCTCGGGCCGCCGCGCCGTCGACCACGTCCGAGAGGTGGTGGACCACCGCCACGAAGGACAGGCCGAGGCGCCGGCCGAACTTGAGGAGGCGCTGGAAGAGCTGGGCCACGAAGGGGCTGTTGATGATGTGCCAGGCCTCTTCGACCAGGAAGATGCGCTTCTTGCGGTCCGGGCGGATCCAGGTGTGTTCCAGCCACACGCCGACGATCGCCATCAGGATCGGCATGGCGATGGAGTTGCGGTCGATGTGGGAGAGGTCGAAGACGATCAGGGGGGCGTCGAGGTCGATGCCCACGGTCGTCGGGCCGTCGAACATGCCGCGCAGGTCGCCGTCGACCAGGCGGTCGATGACGAGCGCGACGTCCAGGCCCCAGGCGCGGACATCGTCTATGGCCACGTTCATCGAGAGGGCCGACTCGGGTTCCGGGTGGCGCAGTTGTTCCACGATGTCCATCAGGACCGGCTGGCGGTCCGTGATCGTTTCCACGACGTACGCGTGCGCGACCTTCAGGGCGAAGCCGGAGCGTTCGTCCAGGCCGTGGCCCATGGCGACTTCGATGATGGTGCGGAGCAGCGCGAGCTGACCCGTCGCGGTGATCGCCGGGTCGAGGGGGTTGAGGCGGATCCCGTCGTCGTTCGCGGCGATGGGGTCCAGGCGGATGGGGGTTATTCCCAGCTGCTGGGCGATGAGGTTCCACTCGCCGACGCCGTCCTCGCCCTGGGCGTCCAGGACGACGACCTGGCGGTCCCGGAAGCGGAGCTGGCGCAGGACGTACGTCTTCTCCAGGGCTGATTTGCCGTTGCCCGATTCGCCCAGGACCAGCCAGTGGGGGGCCGGCAGTTGCTGGCCGTAGAGCTGGAAGGGATCGTAGATGTAGCCCTTGCCGCTGTAGACCTCACGGCCGATGATGACGCCGGAGTCGCCGAGTCCGGGCGCGGCGGTGGGGAGGTAGACCGCCTGTGCCTGGCCCGTCGACGTGCGGACGGGCAGGCGCGTGGTTTCTACCTTGCCGAACAGGAAGCTGGTGAAGGCGTCCGTCAGGGCGGACATGGGATCTCGCATGGGCGGCCATTCCCTCCAGCTAGCGTCGGATGCCGGTGGCGAACGGCAGGGTGTTGACGAAGGCGCGGTGGTGCTCGCGGTCGCACCATTCGAGTTTCAGGTAGGACTTGCCCGCCGAGGCGCGAATGGTGCGCTTGTCGCGGGCGAGGGCTTCGGGGGAGCGGGAGGAGACCGTGATGTATCCGACCAGGTTGACGCCGGCGGCGCCGCTCGCGAGGTCTTCGCCGCGCTGGTCGAGCCGGCCGTGGGCGGCGATGTCGCGGGGGTCGACGGTGCGGTTCATCTTGGCGGCGCGGCTGGCGTCGGCCTCGTCGTTGGTCTTCTCCGTGAGCATGCGCTCGATGGCGATCTCGGTGGGTTCCAGGTCCATGGTGACGGCGACCGTGCGGATCACGTCGGGGGTGTGGACCAGGAGCGGGGCGAGGAAGTTCACGCCGACCGGGGTCATCGGCCATTCCTTCACCCAGGCCGTGGCGTGGCACCAGGGGGCGCGGGTGGAGGATTCGCGGGTCTTGGCCTGGAGGTAGGTCGGTTCGACGGCGTCCAGTTCGGCGGGCCAGGCGTTGCGCTTGGTCATGGCCTGGATGTGGTCGATGGGGTGGTCCGGGTCGTACATGGAGTGCACGAGGGAGGAGAGGCGCCCCTGGCCGAGCGGCTGGCGGACGCGGATGTCGGCCTCGGCGAGGCGGGCGCAGATGTCGGTGAGCTCGCGGGCCATGACGATGGCGAGGCCGGCGTCGCGGTCGACCCGGCGGCCCTTGTGGGGGGCCGCGGCGCGGGCGATGGTGTGGGCCTCGGCGGCGAGTTCGCGGGTGAAGTGGATGCAGGCGACGAGGTACGCGCGGTGCTGCTCGGAGGAGGTCGACACCATCGACTGGAGCTGGTCGTACGAATCGCGCAGCCAGACGGGGGCGCTGGTGTTGCCGCGGGCGGCGACGTCCTTGTCGTGGGCCTCCGGGTCGGCGGGCAGGGTGCGTACGAGCATCTGGAGGCGGGTGACGAAGCCGTCGCCGTTGGCGACGTGCTTGAGGAGGGTGCCGAAGCGGTCGACGAGGGCCTCCTGGTCCTCGCTGTCGCGCAGGCCCACGCCGGGGCCCTCGATCTCGATGGCCGCGGTGACGGTTCTGCGGTCCGCGTGGAGCAGGACGGCGATCTCGTCGGGGCCGAAGGGGGCGGCGAGCCAGTTGATGCGGCCGATGCCGGGCGGCGGACCGACCTCGACCTCGCGGCCGTCGCCGGCGCGGATGCCCGCTTCCATGGCGCCGGAGCGGAAGGTCGTGCCGCGGCGCAGGGTGCGCTTGAAGCTGCGGTTGATCTCGAACCAGCGGTAGAAGGTGCGGCCGCGGTAGGGGACGTAGACGGCGGCGAGGGCGAGCATCGGGAAGCCGGCGAGGGAGACGATGCGCAGGGTGAGGGCGGGGACGAGCAGTCCGCTCATCATGCCGAGGAACGCGCCGACGATGATCAGGGCGATCTCGCCGGTCTCGCGGTTCTTGCCGACGATCGCGTTCGGCCGGGCCCGGCCGATGAGATACGTGCGGCGGGGCGTGACCGGGTGGAGCTGGTGCGACTGGGTCGTCACCGCCCGTCACCTCCTGTGTTCCTCGTGCTGGAGCCCGTACGGGGCGGGGGTGCGGCGGCGGGGGCGCCGCCCTTCCCGCCGCCGGAGCCGCGGCTGCTGTGCGCGGCCATGCCTCCGGAGATCTGGTTGTCGCCGCCGGCGCGGTGGGCGCCGCCGCCGCTGTTTCCGGCTCCGCCTCCGCCGCCGCGGCTGCTGTGGGTCTTGATGCCCTGGGAGACCAGGGAGGCCGGGGAGCTGATGACGGCGGCCGCCTGGGCGCCGTCGGTGGCCTTGCTGCGGTTGGTGCGGGCGGAGGCGATCTCGTCGCCGAAGCCGGGGACGAAGCGGTAGATCATCGCGGAGGCGAAGATCGCCAGGAGGATGATCGCGAGGCCGGAGACGACGGCGGAGAAGGCGTTCGGGCCCTTTTCCCCGGCGAGGGCTCCGGCGAGGCCGAGGACGATGACGATCACTGGTTTGACGAGGATGACCGCGATCATGATGCCCGCCCAGCGGCGGACGTGGCCCCAGAGGTTGCGGTCGACGAGGCCGGCGTAGACGACGGTGCCGAGCAGGGCGCCGACGTAGAGGAGCGCGGCGCGGATCACGAGCTCGAGGCAGAGGATGCCGGCGGCGAGGACGGTGACGAGGGCGACGACGATCAGCATGATCGGGCCGCCGCCGATGTCGTCGCCCTTTTTGAGGGCCTCGGCGAAGGAGCCGAAGAAGACGTCGGTCTGGCCGCCGGTCGCGGAGGCGATGACCTCGGTGACGCCGTCGGTGGCGGAGACGACGGTGTAGAGGATGAGGGGGGTGAAGGCGGAGGCGAGGACGGTGAGCCAGAGGAAGCCGATGGCTTCGGACATGGCGGTGGTGAAGGGGACGCCGCGGATGGCTCGTTTGGCGACGGCGAAGAGCCAGAGGACGAGCGTGAGGATGGTGGAGGCGGCGAAGACGATGGCGTACTGCTTGAGGAAGGCGCCGTTGGTGAAGTCGACGTTGGCGGTGCCGTTCACTGCCTTGCTGAGTTCGCCGACGATCCAGGCTGCGGCGTCGGCGCAGCCCTTTGCGAGGGAGGAGAGGGGGTTGAGGGCGTCAGCGGGGTCGTTGGGCGCGAGGCCTGCGCCTGGGCCGTTGGGGGCGGTGCCCTCGCGGTTGCAGTACTGCTTGGCAGGACCGATGAGCAGGTCGCACGGGTCGTTGTCGGGCAGCCGGGACGGGGTCGGCGTGGGGCTGGGGGCGGCGTAGGCGCGGGTTGCCAGGGCCGCGACGGCCAGTTGGGCGGTGATGATCACGCCGGCCCGGAGCCGGAGGCTAGCGGGCATAGGTGAAGCCTCCGAAGTCCTTGACGGCCTTGCTGATGTCCTCGGAAGGCGACGCGACGGCGTCACCGGGAACGGGCGCCGGACCGTCCGCCTGGGAGTCGGAGACGACCTTCCAGTCTCCGCTCGACCAGGCCAGTTCGAACGTCCAGGTCTTCCACGTCGTGCGTACGGGGTCGGTGGACTTCGTCCCGGACATGCCGATGAGACCCGTGTACCAGACGGAGACCTTCGCGTTCGTGGGCGTGTAGCCGTCGGTACGGGTGCCGACGGGGACGGCCCGGGTGACGAAGGTGCTGTCCTGCGGGGCGTTGCCGTTCGCGTCGAGTCCGAGCTTGGCGAGGAACGCGGCGGAGTACGCCTCGTCCTGGGGGCCTCTCAGTTTGGCGGCCGCGTCCGGTGTGTAGATCCCGTCCACGAGCCTGTGCCGGGTGTTCTTCTTGAACATGCCGTCGGAGCCCAGTGCCACCGCGTAGTTCGCCGCTGCCGACTGGGCGCCCTGTTCGGTCTGGGCGAAGCCCTTCGGGATGCCCGCGGACTTGCCGTCGACCGGGGCGACGCCCGTGGGTGCCGTCGGGTTGGTGGCCGTGGGGGCCTTGTCCGCGGTGGGGGGGTCTTCCGGGGTTCGGGACTGGTTGGCGAAGGCGATGGCTGCGATGAGGAGGACCACTACGCCGACGACGGTGATCAGGCCTCGGGGGGTGCGGCGGGGTGGGGCGTACGGGTCCGAGGGCTCCGGGAAGCGGGTACGGGTCTGGCCGGTGCCGCCGACCTCGCCGCCACCGTATTGGTCGTCGGTGCTCATTCGGTGTTCGCCCCCTCCGCGTCGTACGACGGTAGCGCTGGTTGAGTCCTCATCGGGGCTCGGGCTAGACGGCCATTCCGTAGACGATCGTGAAGAGGGTGCCCAGTGAGCCGATGATGAAGACGCCCGTCAGGCCGGCCACGATGAGGCCCTTGCCCTGTTCCGCGCTGAAGGTGTCGCGCAGTGCGGTGGCGCCGATGCGCTGCTTGGCCGCGCCCCAGATGGCGATGCCGAGGCAGAGCAGGATCGCTACGGCCATGACCACCTCGATCATGACCTTCGCTTCGTTGCCGAGACTGCCGAACGGCCCCCAGTTCGGGGCGATTCCGCCGATGATGGTGGTGATGTCGCCCTTTTCGGCTGCCAGGATCATGTAACTCACCGCCCCTGTATGGGTAGTTCCGGTCGCCCGTGCCCGGACGGCAGGGGTCACGCTCTATCTTCCCTGATGAAACCGCCGTCGGATGTCGACTTGACCGCTCTCTTTACCCGATCTGTCGCCCCGGGTGTCGTCCGTATGTCCTGACCTGGGGTCGGGCGGCGTGTGGGGGAAAGAACGTATGGTCACTCTGTGTATCACGCGGCGTGACTGCGGGCAATGATTGTCGTCTCGGTGCGGTGGTGGTCCGGAGGGGGCCGCGCCGTTTGGCGCAATGGGCCGGGCGGCTTCGGGCCGTGTCGGGGGTGTGGTCCGACATTCCGTCAGTCGGGTCGTACGGGTGGTTTGTTGCGGGTGATGCTCCATGTGGATCAATGCGGATGCGTCCGGCCGGTGGGCGCCGGCGACGACTGCGACGTGGCCTTACGGGAGCCAGTGCGGGGGGCGGGTGAGGGAGGGCGGGATGCGGGTCGCGGGGTTGCCGCGGGCGGCGTTCAGCTGGGGCTGGGTGAGGAAGAGGGCGTCGGTGAGGTCGGCGTCGCGCAGGTCGGTGTCGCGGAAGTCCGCGCCGATCAGGTCGGCCGTGCGCAGGTCGGCGCCCTTGAGGTCGGCGGCGATCAGGTAGGCGCCGCGGAGGTTGGCGCCGCGCAGGCTGGCGCCGGGGAGGCGGGCGCCCATCAGGTCGGCGCCGCGGTGGTTCTTCTTGCGGCCCGCCACCGTGGACCGTACGAGCTCGCTGGTCCGCAGGAGGAGGGCGTTCGCGTCCTGGCGCAGCGGGGTGATGTCGAACTCCGCCAGGGCTTGCGGGGTGGCCTCCGTCCACCGGGTGGTGTCGGCCAGGGCCGTGCGCAGCTGCGTGTGGAGGGGGCGCGCGGCGGGCAGGGCGAGGGTGTCGGTGCGGGTGAGGGCCTCGGCGAGGTAGCAGAGCAGCTCGTGGAGGTTCCGCATCACCGGGAAGACGGTGAACATGGCGGCCCGGGTGGCGGGGTGGGAGCGCCAGTCCCGGCCGCCGAAGGTGTGCTGGGAGACCTGCTGGCCGGCGCCGAAGCAGTCGAAGACGGTGCAGCCGGGGAAGCCCTTGTCGCGCAGGCCGGTGTGGATGCCGCAGCCGAAGTCCTGCCGGAGGTTCTTGCAGGGGGTGCCGGCGGGCTTGTTCACGGCGAAGTCGGTGGATCTGGAGAAGGGCAGGGCCACGCAGCAGAGCGCGAAGCAGTTGGCACAGTCCGCCCGCAGGAGGGGGAGCGGGAGCGGGGGAGGGGTGGCGGGGCCGGTGGGCTGGGGCTTGGGCACGTCCTCATTGTCTCCCCGTGGGGGAGTTGGGCGGTGCGCGGGTGGCCGGCGAACGGAAAGCCCTTGATCGCCGCGGGAGGGTCCGGGGAGCATCGGCGTATGACCGAAGTGATCGCAGTAGCCGTCATCACCTTCCTCGCCGTCATCAGTCCCGGCGCGGATTTCGCCATGGTCGTCCGCAACAGCTACCTCTACGGGCGGCCCACCGGGCTGTTCGCGGCCGCCGGGGTCGCGGCCGGGGTGCTGGTCCACGTCTCCTACACGATGCTCGGGGTCGGTCTGCTGATCGCCTCCTCCGCCGAACTGTTCACGGTGATCAAGCTCGCGGGCGCCGCGTACCTGGTGTGGATCGGGATACGGACCTTCCGGGCGCGCACCGAGGTGGCGGTGGACCTGGAGGAGAAGGGCGGGCTGACGCCGTTCGGGGCGCTCAGGAGCGGCTTCCTGACCAACGTGCTCAACCCGAAGACCACGCTGTTCGTCGTCTCCACCTTCACGCAGGTGGTCGGGCCGGGGACGCCGGTGTGGCAGCAGGCCGGGTACGGGCTGTTCATGTCGGCGGCGCACCTGGGCTGGTTCGGGGCGGTCGCGCTGTTCTTCTCCAACTCCCGTCTGCGCGACCGGATGCTGAAGGCGCAGAAGGCGCTGAACCGGGCCATCGGCTCGGTCCTGGTCGGGCTCGGGGTGGGGCTGGGCTTCGCCCGCTGAGCCTTCGGGGCGCGCGGCCGGTGGGGGTCCGTGGAGGTCCGTGGGGGCCGGTGGCCGTCCGTGGGGCCCCGTGGGGGCTGGTGGTCGCGGATTACCAGTCGGTAGCGTGGCCGTCATGGGTGCCGAGAGTGCTGTCAGTGACATCAGCGATGTCGAGGGCTTCTACGAGCGGATCGACGCCGGGCGGTTCCTGGCGACCGGCTACACGCGCGGCCCGTGGGATCCGGGCTCGCAGCACGCGGGTCCGCCGGCCGCGCTGCTCGGGCGGGCGGTCGAGGAACGGCCGGGCGGGCGCTCCGACATGCGGATCGCCCGGATCACCTACGAGATCCTGCGCCCGGTGCCGATCGGCCCGCTGGAGCTGACGACCAGTGTGCTGCGGGCCGGCCGGGGGACCGAGGTGGTCGAGGCCGCGCTCGCGCCCGCCGGGGCCGCTCCGGTGATGCTCGCGCGGGCGCTGCGGATCCGGGTGGCGGAGGAGTCCGTACCGTCGGTCGCGCCGGCGGCGGAACTGCCGCCGCCCGGGGAGGTGGGGCCGACGCCGTTCTTCCCGGTGCCGTGGGAGCAGGGGTACCACTCGGCGATGGAGACCCGTTTCACGCGGGGCGCGTTCGTCGAACTGGGTCCCGGGACCTGCTGGATGCGGATGAAGGTGCCGCTCGTGGCCGGGGAGGAGCCCCGGCCCCTGGACCGGGTGCTGGTCGCGGCGGACTCCGGCAACGGCATCAGCGCCGCCGTGGACTTCGGCCGGTACCTCTTCGTCAACGGCGACCTCACCGTGCACCTGCACCGCCATCCGGCCGGTGAATGGGTGTGCGTGGAGGCCCGTACGAGCGTGGACGCGGCGGGCATCGGGCTGGCGGACGCACGGCTGCACGACGAGAAGGGCCCGATCGGGCGGAGCGCGCAGAGCCTGTTCGTCGCTCCCCGGGGGTAGGGGAGAGGGAGGGCTCAAGTACTTCGTATCGTCATATGAGTTCACCCGTCCGCTCCGGTCCGTGCTCCAAGTGCCTCGGGTGCGGCGGTTCCTGCGGGGCCTGCCCGGCGGGATGATTCGACACGGGGTGGCGGGAGCGCCGGGAAAAGCCGTTCGATGGGGGAAGGTTGGCGGGTGCGCAGACTCTGGGTGGTCGGTGGAATCAGCTTCGGGGCATGCCTGTGCTTTCTCGCCCTGCTCGTGATCGGTACGTACTCGGCGGCCGCGGGCATCGCGACCGGCGTCGGCGGGCGGGCTTCCGGGCTCGCGAAGGGGGCCGTGCCGGGGAAGTACCAGTCCCTCGTGCAGAAGTGGGGCAACCTCTGTCCGACGCTCACCCCGGCGGTGCTGGCGGCCCAGCTGTACTCGGAGAGCGGCTGGAACCCGGGCGCGGTGAGCCCGGCCGACGCGCGGGGCATCGCGCAGTTCATCCCGGGCACGTGGGCGACGCAGGGCATCGACGGGGACGGCGACGGGGACCGTGACATCTGGGACCCGAACGACGCGATCCCGTCGGCGGCTTCGTACGACTGCGCGCTGGCGCGGTACGTGTCCAAGGTGCCCGGGGACGCGGTGAAGAACATGCTGGCCGCCTACAACGCGGGTCCCGGCGCGGTGAAGCAGTACGGGGGCGTCCCGCCGTACCGGGAGACCCAGGGGTACGTGAAGACGATCACGACCCTCGCCAAGAGCTTCGAGGCCCCGGTCGGACGGGTCGCGCCCTCGCAGCAGGCCGCCGGGGCGATCTACTTCGCGCAGAAGCAGTTGGGGACCCCGTACCTGTGGGGCGGCAACGGCACGCCCGAGCAGGGCGGGCGGTTCGACTGCTCGGGTCTGACCAAGGCCGCGTACGAGTCGGTGGGGGTCGATCTGCCGCGCGTGGCGAACGACCAGTACAACGCCGGTCCGCATCCCTCGCGCGCGGAACTCCTGCCGGGGGACCTGGTGTTCTTCTCCGACGATCTGACGAACTCCCGGGAGATCCGGCACGTCGGGCTCTACGTCGGCGGCGGATACATGATCAACGCCCCGTTCACCGGAGCGGTCATCCGCTTCGACAAGATCGACACGCCCGACTACTTCGGCGCGACGCGGGTGACGAAGGACGGGGCGGAGGCCTTGCCCCGGCGCGAGGGCGTCGGCAACGCAGTGTGAACCGAAGGCCCTGAGCTGCAACGATGAGTCACTCTTCGATAACGTTGGGGTGATCATTCGGTGGAGAGCGGAACGTAGCCGCCAGAACGGGCGTTCCATGGTCACTGGGGGCAGCACGAGCGGAAGCGCCGGATTGATCACCGGGGGGCGAAGGGCCGCACACAGGCGTGCGGCCGTACGGGTACCAAGGCAAGGGCAAGGGGCCGCATCACCATGGCTGGACTCACAACAGGTGGGCCGAACGTGGATGTAAGCCTGCTGTACGAGATCAACGGACTGGCGCGGCAGGCCCCCGGCTGGCTGGACCGGACCGTCGCGGTCCTCGGGGAGTACGGGATCCTGCTCGCCCTCGTGCTCCTGGTGCTGTGGTGCTGGCGCGGAGCGCGCCGGCAGGACGAGCCCGCCGCCGTCGAGACCTTCGCCGCCCTCGTGTGGGCCCCGCTCGCCGCCTCGGGCGCGCTGCTCCTCAACATCCCGCTGCGGGAGTTCGTGGGCCGGCCGCGGCCGGCCGCGCAGCACGGCGGGATCGAGGTGCTGGAGCCCGGCGCCGGGATGGGACACGGCGCCTTCTCGTTCGTCAGCGACCACGCCACGCTCGCGATGGCGCTCGGCGTCGGCCTGTTCGTCGCCCACCGCAAGCTCGGCTTCATCGGGATCGGGCTGGCCCTGCTGGAGGGGTTCACCCGGGTCTACACCGGCCGGCACTATCCGACCGACGTCATCGGCGGGCTCGCGCTGGGCACCGCGGTGGTGCTGCTGCTCGCTCCGATCGCGATGGCGCTGCTGACCCCGGTCGTACGGGCCGTGGCCCGGTCCCCGCGCCTGGGCGTACTGGTACGGGCGCGCGACCGCGTGCTGGCCCGCCCGGTGGACCTCGCGGCGACGGAGCCCGCGGGGCGCGGGCACGAGAGCGATCTCGCCGCCTGACGGGCCGCTCCGGGCGGTGTCCGGAGCCTCAGCCGATGCGGTACGAGTCCCAGACGCTCAGCACCACGGCCGCCAGCAGGCACAGCGCCGCGGCCCCGAAGCAGACGCGGACCGCCGCCGGGCGGGAACGCGGGGGCGGGGTCACGGATCGCCGCCGTGGTCCGGGGTGTCCGCATCCGTGTCGGAGCGCCGGTAGCGGGAGCGCAGCCACAGGCCGGTGGCGGTGGCCGCGGCGGCGGTGACCCCGATGGCCAGGGCGACGTCGCCGGGCCCGTCGGCCGTGCCCACGGGACTGGCCCGGGCCGGCGCGGCGAGGGCGAACGCGATCAGGAGGGCCCAGGTGAGGGCGGCGAGTCGGGGCGCGGGTCCGGGCATGAGTCAAGGGCAACCGCTCCCGGGCGCGTCGGCCAGCCGGGCCGTCCGATCGGGCGACCCGGCCCGGGCCGTTCCCCGCGGCACGGACCGGCAGGATCCGAAGGGACGGCCTACCCCGGGGCGTGGCCGGTGGCGTCCTTGCGGGCCAGGTCGCGGGAGCGGCGGGCCGGGCCGCGCCAGCCGCACGTACAGGCGGCGAGGCTGAACGAGCCCCGCTCGGAGGTGCTCGTCGCATGAGGCGGCTGACCGGTGGAGGGCGCCGGCGCCGTGCCCGAGGGATCGCGGGGCAGCGGCACTGAGGCAAGCGGAGGGACGAGAGTCGCTTCGGTGTGCGGTTCCACTCCACCAAGGTACCGGGCCGGGCGCGGGTGGGGCACTGGCCCGGGGCGAGGAGGCCGCGGCCGTGACGGGAGGCCCGGGACCTCGTTAAGCGGAGCGGGTGGGGCCTCGGGCAAAAAGCGGTCACGCGTTGGGGGTTGGCAGGCGATGGTGGTGCACCAGCACAGGCGGGGTCGCGCGGGCCGGGCTGCGGTCGCGGTCGGCCTGGCCCTGACGGTGGCGGCGTTGAGCGGGTGCGGCGGCGACGCCGTGGCGGGCGACGACGGCCGGGCCGCGGGCGAGGGCCGGGCCGCGGACGGCATCCGGGCCGCGGGCGATCCGGCGGCGACGGTCCGCGCGGCCGCCGACGCGCTCGCCCGGACCGGGAGCGCGCAGGCCCGTACGGCCATGGAAATGGCCACCGGCGGCACCCGGGTCACGATCCGCGGCGAGGGCGGGGTCGACTTCAAGAACCGGATGGGGCAGCTGCTCGTCATGCTCCCCGACGACGCCAAGGGCAAGGCCGAGCACCGGCCCATCACCGAGCTGCTGGTGCCCGGCGCGCTCTACATGAAGAACCGGGGCGCGGGCGTCCCCGCCGACAAGTGGGTCCGCGTGGACACGACGGCCCTGGCCGACGGGAACCTCGTGACCGGCGGGGCCACCGACCCGATGGCCGCCGCCGAGCTGCTGCGCGGGGCGCAGCAGGTGACGTACGTGGGCGAGACCGAGGTCGGCGGGACCAAGGTGCGGCACTACCGGGGTACGACGGACATCGCGCGGGCCGCGGCGCAGGCCTCACCGGCGGTGAAGGGGGCGCTGGAGGCGGCGGCGAAAGGGTTCGGCAAGGACGCGGTGCCCTTCGACGCCTACCTCGACTCCGAGGGGCTGCTGCGGAAGGTCCGCCACCGCTTCACCTACGTCAACGATGGCGTGATCGATGTGTCCTCCACCACGCTGCTCTACGGTTTCGGGACCCCGGTCGCCGTCGTATTGCCCGCCGAAGGGGACATTTACGCCGGGAAGATCGCCGATTAGCCGGCCGGAGCCCCCGGGGGCGGCGCGATCGGGCCATGGCCGGGTAGCCGGAAATGGTCCTTCCGTGTCATGCGCGCCGCGCCGCGCGCTCCCTACGCTGAGAAGCCGAGCGCCGGCGACCGGACGACGGCAGATTGAGGTGACACGCGTGACTCCCGCAGGCGGTTCGACGGTGCAGGACCTCGTGGCTCTCGCCGAGATCGAGCTGTGCGGAGAGTTGATCATCGCGGCGTCGGCCGTGGCCGAGGAGAGGCTCAGCCAGGACCGGATCGACGAGGTGCTGATGGGCGTCTGGTCCGGCTGACCCCCGTTCCCCGGGCCGGCTTCAGGTGCGCAGCAGCCGGGCGATCGCCTTCGTGGCTTCCTCGACCTTGGCGTCGATCTCTCCCCCGCCCTTGAGGGCGGCGTCGGCGACGCAGTGCCGCAGGTGCTCCTCCAGGAGCTGGAGCGCGAAGGACTGGAGCGCCTTCGTGCTGGCCGAGACCTGGGTGAGTATGTCGATGCAGTAGACGTCCTCGTCGACGAGGCGCTGGAGGCCCCGGATCTGGCCCTCGATCCGGCGCAGGCGCTTGAGGTGCTCGTCCTTCTGGTGGTGGTAGCCGTGCACCGCGCCGGGGGCCGGGCCGGCTGCCGCCGCGTCCGCCGCCGGGGCCGTCACGGCGTCCGCCGCCGTGTCCGGGTCCGTGGCCGTGGTGGCTCCGGAGCCCTCCGCCTGGATGGCAGTCATGCGTCCTCCCGTGGTCCGGAATGGGGGACCTATACCCCTCATGGGTATAGGGTACCGGCCCCCGGCCGCTGGGGCAGGGGCCCGTCGTCCTCACTCTGCCTGATGGAGGACACTGGGGAACTGCCGGTTAGCCGTGGCCGGGGGATGCGCCTAGCATCAGCCTGACCGAATCCAATGCACCCCGAGGACCTCACGTGCGATTTCGTCTGACCCCCAGGGAGACGAGCTTCTACGACATGTTCGCCGCATCCGCGGACAACATCGTCACGGGCTCGAAGCTCCTCATGGAACTGCTCGGAGCGGACTCCTCCGCCCGGGTCGAGATCGCGGAGCGGATGCGGGCAGCGGAGCACGCGGGAGACGACGCGACCCACGCGATCTTCCACCAGCTCAACTCCTCCTTCATTACGCCGTTCGACCGCGAGGACATCTACAACCTGGCGTCCTGCCTCGACGACATCATGGACTTCATGGAGGAGGCGGTCGACCTGGTCGTCCTCTACAACGTGGAGGAACTGCCCAAGGGCGTCGAGCAGCAGATCGAGGTACTGGCGCGCGCGGCCGAGCTGACCGCCGAGGCCATGCCCCACCTGCGCACGATGGAGAACCTGACCGAGTACTGGATCGAGGTCAACCGCCTCGAGAACCAGGCCGACCAGATCCACCGCAAGCTGCTCGCCCAGCTCTTCAACGGCAAGTACGACGCCATCGAGGTGCTGAAGCTCAAGCAGATCGTCGACGTGCTCGAAGAGGCGGCCGACGCGTTCGAGCATGTCGCGAACACGGTGGAGACCATCGCGGTCAAGGAGTCCTGAACCTCGTGGACACCTTCGCTCTGATCGTGACCATCGGTGTCGCGCTCGGCTTTACGTATACGAATGGTTTTCACGACTCCGCGAACGCGATCGCGACCTCGGTCTCGACCCGTGCGCTGACCCCGCGCGCCGCGCTGGCGATGGCCGCGGTCATGAACCTCGCCGGTGCCTTCCTCGGCAGCGGGGTCGCCAAGACGGTGAGCGAGGGGCTGATCGAGACGCCCCACGGCAACCGGGGCATGTGGATCCTCTTCGCGGCGCTCGTCGGCGCGATCGTGTGGAACCTGATCACCTGGTACTTCGGCCTGCCCTCGTCCTCCTCGCACGCGCTGTTCGGCGGCATGGTGGGCGCGGCGCTGGCGGGCGGTACCGAGGTGCTCTGGTCGGGCGTGGTCGACAAGGTCGTCATCCCGATGTTCGTCTCGCCGGTGGTCGGCCTCGTCGTCGGTTACCTGGTCATGGTCGCCATCCTGTGGATGTTCCGCCGGGCCAACCCGCACAAGGCCAAGCGCGGTTTCCGCATCGCGCAGACGGTGTCGGCGGCCGGCATGGCGCTCGGCCACGGTCTGCAGGACGCGCAGAAGACCATGGGCATCGTGATGATGGCCCTGGTCATCGCCGACGTGAACAGCGCGGGCGACGAGATCCCGGTCTGGGTCAAGATCGCGTGTGCCGTGATGCTGTCGCTGGGTACGTACGCGGGCGGCTGGCGCATCATGCGCACCCTCGGCCGCAAGATCATCGAGCTGGACCCGCCGCAGGGCTTCGCGGCCGAGACCACCGGCGCCTCGATCATGTTCGGCTCGGCGTTCCTCTTCCACGCGCCGATCTCCACCACCCACGTGATCACCTCGGCGATCATGGGTGTGGGCGCGACCAAGCGGGTCAACGCGGTCCGCTGGGGCGTCGCCAAGAACATCATCCTGGGCTGGTTCATCACCATGCCGGCCGCGGCGCTGGTCGCGGCCCTCAGCTTCTGGGTGGTCAACCTCGCCTTCGTGTGACCGCGCGCGACGTGGGTGTCCCTGTCCTACGTGCCGTACGCAGCCCAGTGCGCCCCGCCGGATCGGCTGATCCTGCGGGGCGCACCGGTGTCCGGGGCAGGGTGGTGTGCCCGGCGGGCCGCTCACATGTTGTAGCCGAATCCCGGGTCGTGGCCGAAGCCGATGCCGAAGTGGGCCCGGCCCCCCGGGCCGCCGAGGTCGGCGAGGTTGAAGCTGGTGGCGCCGGTGCCGGTGAGGCCGGTGGCGTCGGTCTTCAGCTTCCAGACGCGGCCCGTGTAGGAGTCCTCGCCGTAGCCGCCGACGTACAGCTCGGGCTTCGCGTCCTTGTCCGTGTCGATCAGGGTCACGGAAGCGCCGAAGTTGTCGAAGCGCTCGGAGGTGCTGGGGATGCTCGCCGAGTTCTGGGTGAACGCCTTGGCGCCGACGGCGGTGATGCCCGCGGGCCCGCCGCGCAGCACGGTGATCGCACCGGACCGGAACGTGGCCTCCGTGTCGGTGCCGGTCTCCCGGGGTGCGCCGACGACGACGTCCGCGTAGCCGTCGCCGTCGGTGTCCCCGACGGTGACCGCGGCGCCCCAGTAGTCCTCCGGCTCTCCGGCCCCGGGGACGCCGGGGCTGTTCTGCGTGTACGCGCGGATGGCGGACGGGGTGCGGGCTCCGCCCGGGCCGCCGTAGGTGACGTGGATCCAGCCGCCGTCAGGGGTCCACTTGCCGCCGGGCGCACCGGTGACGAAGTCCTGGTAGCCGTCCTTGTCCACGTCTCCGAAGTCACCGCTGGTGCCGGCCGCGGCGCTGCCCGCGGGGGTGAGGCCGGCCGGGCCGCCCTTGTAGACCATTCCCTTTCCGACGGCGCCGGTCACTCCCTCGGTGTGGGTGCCCGTGACGACGTCCGCGATGCCGTCCCCGGTCATGTCCCCGACGTAGACGCGGTAGGGATGGATGCCGTCCAGGACCTCGACCTGCCGGTGGTGGACCGCCGCCGGTCGCTGGCGGGAGAAGTCGAAGGGGCCCTGGAGCACGGTCAGCCGGCGCTTGAGGGCGCCGTCGAAGGTGGCGGTCACGATGTCGGTGACGCCGTCCCCGGTGACGTCGCCGAGTCCCATCACGGTGGGGGACAGCGGAAGGGCGCCGCTGTCCACGGCCGCGCGGTCGATGGCGACGACGCCGCGACCGCTGAGGCCTTGCTTGCCGCCGCGCAGGATGATCGCGGCGGGGCCCGGCCAGTTGCTCCTGATCAGCAGGTCGGCATAGCCGTCGTGGTCCAGGTCCCCTTGGCCGAGGATCCTGCCGAACCGGTCGCCGTTCTTCGGCTCGCCGGGAACGCCCGGGGTGTCCTGGGAGATCAGTGCGGCCTTGTCCGAGAGGCCGTCGGCGGACCCGTACCGGACGGCGAGCGCCCCGGCGTGCTCGACCCCGCCGACGGTCGTGGTGAGCGCGCTGATGGCGAGGTCCGGGTAGCCGTCGCCGTTGAAGTCGGCGGAGCCGTCGGAGGCGGTGGCCGGCCGGGGTGCGGCGGCGGGGCCGGCCGCCGAGGCCGGAGCCGGGGCCAGCAGGGCGGCCGCGCACACGGCGGCCAGGGCGAGGAGGTGCTGCTTGCGCACGGTGCGGTTCCTTCCGGGATCAGCCGGCGGTGCGGAAGCCGAAGGAGGCGAGGCCCCTCGGGCCGCCGACGTCGGCGAAGCCGAAGCTGGTGGCGCCGGCGCCGGTGACGCCGGTGGTGTCGGTCTTCAGCTTCCAGACGCGGCCCGCGAAGCCGTCCTCGCCGTGTCCGCCGACGTAGACCTCGGGCTTGCCGTCCTTGTCGCTGTCCAGGACGCGGAGGGTGGTGCCGAACTTGTCGTCGGTTTCCGAGGTGCTGGGGATGCCCGTGCTGTTCTGGGTGAAGGACTTGGCGCCGGTCGTGGTGAGGCCGGCCGCGGAGCCGCGCAGGATGGTGATGGCGCCGGAGCGGGCGGTGGTGGCGGGGTCCGTACCGGTTTCGCCGGGGGCACCGATGAGGACGTCGGCGTAGCCGTCGCCGTCGGTGTCGGCGACGGTGATCGCGTTGCCGAAGAGGTCTCCGGTCTCGCTGACGCCCGGGACGCCGGTGCTGTTCTGGCTGTACGAGCGGGAGGGGAGGGTGGTGCTGATGCCCTTGGGGCCGCCGTAGATGACGGTCACCTTCTCGCCCGTGCCGCTGACGAAGTCCTGGTGGCCGTCCCCGTTGATGTCGCCGAAGCCGCCGGGCTTGATGACGTCGTAGTTCCTGGGGTCGACGAAGGCCGGCGCGGGGCCGACCTTGACCAGGCCGCCGCCACGCGTGCCCTTGAACAGCGTGGCCTTGTACACCCAGCTCCTGTCGGCGCCGCCCACCAGCATGTCGCCGATGCCGTCGCCGGTCATGTCACCGACCTGGAGGGAACTGGTCTCGTGGCCGTCCAGCTCCGCGGTGTCGCGCTGGGTGATCGACTTCGGCTTGCCCGTGGTCCGGTCGAACGGGCCGAACTCGGTGACCAGGCCGTGGCCGAGGCGGCCGGTGCCCCAGGTCACCGAGTGGATGTCCGGGACGCCGTCCCCGTTGACGTCGCCGATGGAGACGGCGGCGTAGAGGCGGTCCGGTCCGGCGGGCCGGTTCCCGTTCGGGACGGTGACGGAGGCGCCGGTGATGCCCTGCTTGCTGCCCCAGAGGATCTCTATGTGGCCGTAGCTGGAGACCAGCAGGTCGTCGAAGCCGTCCTTGTCGAAGTCGCCGTGGCCGCTGACGTGGCTCCACTTGCCGGTCAGGCTGGGGTCGCCGGCGACGCCGTCGGTGGCCTGGCTGATGACGGACGCCTTGTCGTACTGGAAGCCGGTGGCCGAGCCGTAGACCACGGCCAGGGCTCCCGCCTTCTTGATGCCGTTGACGGTGGCGGTGTGGGCGCCGATGGCGAGGTCGGGGTAGCCGTCCCCGTTGAAGTCGGCGGTGTCGGGGGCGGCGGGGGCCGCGGGGGCCTTGGCCGCGGCCGCGGCTGGGGCCGCGGTGGCGGGGGCCAGGGTGGTCAGGCCGAGGACGGCGGCCGTGCAGGCGGCCGAGGCGAGGAGCGTGCGGGTGCGCATGGGTGGGGTCCCCCCTGGGACGGTGTCCGGTGTCCGGTGGCGGGACCAAGGGCCCCTGCCGGTACGTCACTTGTCGCTGGTGTACGTATGACCAACGGGCCGGGAGCAGGGTTGCTGTGATCCGGGTCACGTGGCGGGGCGGCGTGCGGGGCCCGGGAAAAGAAGCGGGCCGGTTCCCCCCACCCAGGGGGAACCGGCCCATTCGCCTTGCGGTGGCACCGCCATGCAGCACCGCAGGACGCTCACTCACATCCCGGTTTAGCCGAAGCGGCCCGAGATGTAGTCCTCGGTCGCCTGCACGGACGGGTTCGAGAAGATCCGGTCCGTGTCGTCGATCTCGACCAGCTTTCCGGGCTGGCCGACCGCGGAGAGGTTGAAGAAGGCCGTGCGGTCGGAGACGCGCGCCGCCTGCTGCATGTTGTGCGTCACGATGACGATCGTGAAGCGCTCCTTGAGCTCGCCGATCAGGTCCTCGATGGCGAGGGTGGAGATCGGGTCGAGGGCCGAGCAGGGCTCGTCCATCAGGAGGACCTGGGGCTCGACCGCGATGGCACGGGCGATGCACAGGCGCTGCTGCTGACCGCCGGAGAGGCCCGAACCGGGCTTGTTCAGCCGGTCCTTGACCTCGTTCCAGAGGTTGGCGCCCTGGAGGGACTTCTCCACGATGTCCGTGAGCTCGGACTTCTTGAAGGAGCCGTTGAGCCGCAGGCCCGCCGCCACGTTGTCGAAGATCGACATGGTGGGGAAGGGGTTCGGGCGCTGGAAGACCATGCCGACCGTGCGGCGGACCGCGACCGGGTCCACGCCGGGGCCGTACAGGTTCTCGTCGTCCAGCAGCACCTTGCCCTCGACGCGGCCGCCGGGGGTGACCTCGTGCATGCGGTTCAGGGTGCGCAGGAAGGTGGACTTGCCGCAGCCGGAGGGGCCGATGAAGGCCGTCACGGAGCGGGGCTCCACGGTCATCGAGATGTCGTCGATGGCCTTGTGGTTGCCGTAGAAGGCGGACAGTCCGCTGACGTCGATTCGCTTCGCCATGGTGGTCACTTCGCTTTCAGTGGTCGCGTCAGCGACCGGTCTTGGGGGCCTTCCAGCGGGCTATGCCGCGAGCCACCAGATTGAGGATCATGACGAAGGCGATCAGGACGAGCGCTGCGGCCCATGCCCGGTCGTAGGAGGCTTCACTGCCGACCTTGTACTGCTCCCAGATGTACAGGGGGAGCGAGGACTGGGCGCCTTCGAAGGGGTTGTTGTTGATCAGCTGGGTGCCGAAGACCAGCAGCATGATCGGGGCGGTCTCACCCGCGATGCGGGCCACGGCCAGCATCACGCCGGTGGCGATGCCGCCGATGGCCGTGGGGAGCACGACCTTGA
Organism: Streptomyces sp. NPDC002104; assembly: GCF_053593795.1. Classification (NCBI taxonomy): domain Bacteria; kingdom Bacillati; phylum Actinomycetota; class Actinomycetes; order Kitasatosporales; family Streptomycetaceae; genus Streptomyces; species Streptomyces sp. NPDC002104. Next base: position 21,673 of record NZ_JBSFDF010000019.1, read on the forward strand.
GGATCACGCGCCACTTGGGCACACCGAGGGCGAGCGCGGCTTCGCGCAGCTCGTTCGGGACCAGCTTGAGCATCTCTTCGGTGGAGCGGACCACGACGGGCATCATCAGGATCGACAGGGCCAGGGATCCGGCGAAGCCGGAGGGGCCGAAGTCGAGCATCAGGATCCACGTCGTCAGGATGAACAGACCCGCGACGATGGAGGGGATGCCGGTCATGACGTCGACGAAGAAGGTGACGGCCTTGGCGAGCGAGCCCTTGCCGTACTCGACCAGGTAGACGGCGGTCAGCAGGCCGATGGGGGCCGAGATCGCGGTGGCGAGGGCGACCTGCTCGATGGTGCCGAGGAGGGCGTGGTAGACGCCGCCGCCGGCCTCGAAGGAGGTCACGCCGTTCATCGAGTGGCCGAGGAAGTCCCCGTCGAGGACCTTCATGCCGCGGCTGATCGTCGTCCACAGCAGCGAGAGCAGCGGGACGAGGGCGAGGACGAAGCAGACCCAGACGACGGAGGTCGCGACCCGGTCCTTGGCCTGGCGGCGGTTCTCGACGATCGAGCTGGCCGTGTACGTGATGACCACGAACAGGGCGGCGGCGAGCAGACCCCACTGGATCCTGCTGTGGAGGCCGAAGAGGGCGCCGAGGGCGCAGCCGAGGGCGACCGAGAGGACGGCGATGCCGGCCGGGGCCCAGCGGGGCAGGTGGCCCTGCGTCAGGCTGCCGGGGGCGACGGACTTGGCGGCCCGGGAGGGGCGCGGGTCCTGGAGTGCGTGGCTCATCAGGCGTTCGCCCCCGAGAAGTCCTTGCGACGGGCGATGATCAGCCGGGCGGCGCCGTTGACCAGCAGGGTGAGCAGGAAGAGCACGAGACCGGAGGCGATCAGGGCGTCGCGGCCGAACTCGTTGGCCTCGTCGAACTTCGCGGCGATGTTCTGCGCGAACGTGCCGCCGCCCGGGTCCAGGATGTGGCCGGAGATCAGGAAGCTCGGGGAGAGGACGGTCGCGACGGCCATGGTCTCGCCGAGCGCGCGGCCGAGGCCGAGCATCGAGGCGGAGATGACTCCGGAGCGGCCGAAGGGCAGGACCGACATGCGGATGACTTCCCAGCGGGTCGCGCCGAGGGCCAGTGCGGCCTCCTCGTTCATGCGCGGGACCTGGAGGAAGACCTCGCGGCTGACGCTGGTCACGATCGGCAGGATCATGATCGCGAGCAGGATGCCGACGGTGAAGAGCGAGCGGGCGACGCCGACCTGGGTCTTGTCGAAGACGTAGGTCCAGCCCATGTACTCGTCGAGCCACATGTTCAGGCCGCCGAGGTACGGGACGAGGAAGAGGGCGCCCCAGATGCCGTAGATGATCGACGGCACGGCGGCCAGCAGGTCGATCACGTAGGCGAGGGGCGCGGCCAGCTTGCGCGGCGCGTAGTGCGAGATGAAGAGGGCGATGCCGACGGCGATCGGAACGGCGATGAGCATCGCGACGATCGAGCTGACGACGGTGCCGAAGAGCAGGACGGCTATGCCGAAGACGGGGGGCGTGGCCGATGCGTTCCAGTCGAACGTGGTGAGGAAGTTGCCCTCGTTGTCGGCCAGAGCGATCGAAGCGCGGTAGGTGAGGAAGGCGGCGATCGACGCCATGATCACCAGGAGCAGCATGCCGGAGCCCTTGGAGAGGCCCGCGAAGATCTTGTCACCGGCGCGGCCGGTGGACCTTCCGCTCTTGGAGACGGGCGGAGCCGTTTCTATCTGGGTGGGTGTGGTGGAAGCCATGTTCTTTCCGGTCTGGACGGGGGCAGGCCCCCTGGCGGCGGTGCACCGGATCCCCTGGGTGGAGGGGAGGGTCCCCGGGGCCGGTCCGCCCCCCGGACGGGGGGAGCGGACCGGTGGTCCCGGGGGTCTGGATCAGGCGAGCTTCGCGATGACTTCGCGGACCTTGGCGTTGATCTCGGCCGGGATCGGCGCGTAGCCGTTCTCGGTCAGGACCTTCTGGCCGGCGTCGGAAGCGGTGTAGTTCAGGAAGGACTTCACGGTCGGGAGCGTCTCGGCCTTGTTGCCCTTGTCGCAGACGACCTCGTAGGTCACCAGGACGATCGGGTAGGCGCCCTCGGCCTTGGTGGCGTAGTCGAGCTTCAGCGCCAGGTCGTCGCCGGTGCCGGAGATCTTGGCGGCGGCGATGGCCTTGGAGGCGTTCTCGCCGGTGGCCTTGACCGGGGTCGCGGCGCCCGTGGCGACGTCCACGGTCTTGATGCTCTGGGCAGAGGCGTAGGAGAGCTCGAAGTAACCGATCGAGCCGTCAACGGCCTTGACCTGCGAAGCGACACCGGAGGAGCCGGAGGCGCCGAGGCCACCCGGGGCCGGCCACTTCTTCGCGGGCTCGTACGTCCAGGCCTCGGGAGCGGCGGCCTTGAAGTACTTGCCGAGGTTCTCGGTGGTGCCCGAGTCCTCGGAGCGGTGGAGCGCCTGGATCGGGGTGGCGGGAAGCGTGACGCCGGGGTTCAGCTTCTTGATCGCCTCGTCGTCCCACTTCTTGATCTTGTCGTTGAAGATGTTGGCGAGGGTCGGGGCGTCGAGGACCAGCTTGTCCACGCCGGCGACGTTGAAGCCGATGGCGATGGGGCCGCCGACCATCGGCAGGTCGATGCCCTGACCGCCGGTGCAGATCTTCTTCGACTCCTCGACGGCCTCGGGCTTCAGCGCGGAGTCCGAACCGGCGAAGCCGACGGTGCCCTGGTTGAAGGCGACGATGCCCTCACCGGAGGAGGAGGACTTGTAGTTCACCTCGACGCCGGAGCAGGCCGCCATGTAGTTCTTGACCCACAGGTCGATCGCGTTCTTCTGCGCGGAGGAGCCCGAGGCGAGGAGCTTGCCCTTGGCGCCGTCGCACTTGATGTCGCCCGCGGCGGCGGCGGAAGGCTTGCCCGAGGCCCCGGCGTCGGTCTTGGTGTTGTCGTCCGAGCCGCACGCCGTGAGGACCAGGGCGCCGGACACGACGAGCGCCCCGAGGGCGGAGGCACGAAGCATGTTCTTGCGCTGAAGCTTCACTTTCGGGTGTTTCCTTCCAGAAGCCGCCGGCCGCTTTCTGTATCGGGGCGGCGTGCGAAGAGGACTACGTCGGTTGCCCGGAGGAATCGTCCGCCTTCGCGGTGACTCGCTCCCTGCATCTACGAAGTTAGGCAGATCAGGTGAAGCGGCCGACCGGGGTAAGTGAACGGATGGTGAACCGTGGCGGACGGGGTGGTGCGTCCGGGTGATTTCGTTATCCGACGTCATCTCCCGTTACCCCGCCGTTACCGATGCGTGACCGTCGTGAAGGCGGACGGCGCCGGGCCCCCGGGCCGGCGGAGTCAGACCCCGGCGTGGCTGGAACCGGCCGGTTGCCACAGGTGCTGGAAGGTGGCCCGGGAGGCCTCGACCTCGTGGCGCTGGTCCGCGTGCAGGACGCCCAGGGCGTACGCCGTCGCCGGGGCGATACGGGGGGTGCGGGCGGCCGTGGCCGAGGCGGCGGCCGCCTCCGCGGCGTCGCGGTGGCGGGTCAGGGCCTCGCCCGCGACCGTCAGGCGGGCCACGTCGCCGCCCAGGGCCTCCTGGGCGTAGCGGTGGACGCGCAGCAGGCGGCGCACCTCGTTCCACGCGCTGTCGTGGTCGGCGTCGTACGGCTGCGAGGGCGAGGGGGCCGGCAGGGAGTGCACCGCCGTCGACAGGCGGGAATGAGCCACCTCTGCCAGGGGGACCAGGACCTCCTCCACCCGGCCCCGGGCCGCCACGGGGTCCAGCGGGACCTCGGAGGCCAGGACCGCCACCGCGTCCGCGACGGCGTGGAAGCGGGAGGAGCCCAGCGCCTGCAGGGTCGCGGAGTGGGCCCGGGTCCGGGCCAGGGTCAGCTGGCGCTCCAGCAGGGCGCCCGCGCGGGCCGAGCCCACCGTCAGCGAGCCCGCCGTGCCCCGGGGCGCCGGTACCTCGGGGCTCCCCGACAGCCGCTGCAGGGCGTCCATCAGGCGCAGCAGCCGGGCCCCGTACGCGTGCTCGTCGGCCAGCGTCGCCGACAGCCAGACCAGCTCGGTGCGCAGCGAATCCGCCCAGGAGGAATCGGCGACCGCCCTGAACGTGGACAGGGAGCAGGAGATCCGGCGCGCAGCCCCCCGCAGGCTGCGCGCCGCCTCACTGCCCTCGGCGCCCCCGTTCGCCGCGCCCTCCTCGTGCAGGCGCAGGCCCCGCAGGAACGCGGTGGCCTGCGCACGCAGGTACGTACCGAGCACGGTGCCTGCCGTCGTCGCGGTCAGGTCATGGTTTGGCTGAGCCACGCCGGCGCCTCCGGGCGTCAATGAGCATCTCCTGAACGTGCCGCAGCGGCTGGCCCTCGCCGTCGGTGCTGTGCCGGGTCCATTCGCCGTCCGGGCCCAGGTGCCAGGAGCTGGTCTCGTCGGACATTCCGGTTTCCAGCAGCCGGTCCAGTGCCGCGCGGTGGGCCGGGTCGGCGACCCTGACCAGTGCCTCGATACGGCGGTCGAGGTTGCGGTGCATCATGTCGGCGCTGCCTATGTACACCTCGGGTTCGCCGCCGTTGCCGAAGGCGAAGACCCGGGAGTGCTCCAGGAAGCGGCCGAGGATCGAGCGGACCCGGATGTTGTCCGAGAGCCCGGGGACACCGGGGCGGATCGCGCAGATCCCGCGGACCCAGATGTCGATGGGCACGCCCGCCTGCGAGGCCCGGTAGAGGGAGTCGATGAGTGCCTCGTCGACGATGGAGTTCATCTTGAGCCGGACGTACGCGGGGCGGCCCGCCTTGTGGTGCGCCGCCTCCTTGTCGATCCGGGAGATCAGGCCGTCGCGCAGCGAGCGCGGGGCCACCAGCAGCCGGCGGTAGGTCTCGCGGCGCGAGTAGCCGGACAGCCGGTTGAAGAGGTCGGAGAGGTCCGCGCCGACCTGCGGGTCGGCGGTGAGCAGGCCGAGGTCCTCGTAGAGCCGTGCCGTCTTGGGGTGGTAGTTGCCGGTGCCGACGTGGGAGTAGCGGCGCAGCGTGTCGCCCTCCTGGCGGACGACGAGCGACAGCTTGCAGTGGGTCTTGAGGCCGACGAGGCCGTAGACGACGTGGCAGCCGGATTCCTCGAGCTTGCGGGCCCACTTGATGTTGGCCTGCTCGTCGAAGCGGGCCTTGATCTCGACGAGTACGAGGACCTGCTTGCCGGATTCGGCGGCGTCGATCAGGGCGTCCACGATCGGGGAGTCGCCGGAGGTCCGGTACAGCGTCTGCTTGATCGCGAGGACGTCGGGGTCGGCGGCGGCCTGCTCCAGGAAGGCCTGCACGGAGGTGGAGAAGGAGTCGTACGGGTGGTGCAGGAGCACGTCGCGCTCGCGCAGCGCGGCGAAGATGTCGGGCGCGGACGCGGACTCGACCTCGGCGAGGTCGCGGTGCGTGCCGGCGACGAACTTCTTGTACTTCAGCTCCGGGCGGTCCAGGGAGGCGATCCCGAAGAGGGCCGTGAGGTCGAGGGGGCCGGGGAGCGGGTACACCTCGGACGGGTTGACCTTCAGCTCCTGCACGAGCAGGTCCAGGACCCCGGGGTCGATGGACTCCTCGACCTCCAGGCGCACCGGCGGGCCGAAGCGGCGCCGCATGAGCTCCTTCTCCAGGGCCTGGAGGAGGTTCTCGGCGTCGTCCTCCTCCACTTCGAGGTCCTCGTTGCGGGTCACGCGGAACATGTGGTGCGCGAGCACCTCCATGCCGGGGAACAGCTCCTCCAGGTGCGCGGCGATGACGTCCTCCAGCGGGACGTAGCGCTGCGGGGAGGCCTCCAGGAAGCGGGAGAGGAGCGGCGGGACCTTGACCCGGGCGAAGTGGCGGTGGCCGCTGACGGGATTGCGTACGACCACGGCCAGGTTCAGGGAGAGCCCGGAGATGTACGGGAACGGGTGCGCGGGGTCCACGGCCAGCGGGGTGAGCACCGGGAAGATCTGGTTGCGGAACAGGGTGAAGAGGCGCGCCTGCTCCTTCTCGGTGAGGTCGGGCCACCGGATGAGGTGGACGCCCTCCTCGGCGAGCTGGGGGGAGATGTCCTGCTGGAAGCAGGCGGCGTGCCGGGCCATGAGCTCGCGCGATCGGGTCCAGATCTGGTCCAGCACCTCACGGGGCTGCAGCCCTGAGGCCGAACGGGTGGCGACGCCGGTCGCGATGCGGCGCTTGAGGCCGGCGACGCGGACCATGAAGAACTCGTCGAGGTTGCTCGCGAAGATCGCCAGGAAGTTCGCGCGCTCCAGGAGGGGCGTCGTGGGGTCCTCGGCGAGCTCCAGGACGCGCTCGTTGAAGGCGAGCCAGCTGCGCTCCCGGTCGAGGAAGCGGCCCGGGGGCAGCTCGCCGGTGTCCTTGTCGTCGTAGGCGTCCAGGTCCGCGTCGAGATCCGGTTCCAGATCGACGTGCGGGCGGTGGGCGGCTATGGACCCCAGGCGGGCGTGGGCGCCGGTGGCGGCGCGTGCGGCCACCGCTTCCGGCGTGCCGGCGCGTGCGGCCGCGGCGGCGGAGATGTCCGCGGCCGATGGTGCGGAGGGGGACGCGAACTTCTGCGGCGGCTGCTGGGTGGGGACCTCGGTGGGGGCGGCGCTGGGCTTGTGGCTCATGACTCCATTCTTCCGCGTACGCGGGAGGACAGGCGCGTCGGACGGGTCGGCCGTCAGTCGGAGTCGGGGATGCATGCGGTCAGCTTCGCGACCGCGCATTAATGCCCGGTTAATGGCGTATGGCTTCCAGGGTCCGGGCGGGGGTCGTCTGGTGCCGACCGGGAACGCGGGGGCGGCCGGCTGCGCCCGCACAGCGGTGCTCGCGCCCCACGGCGACGCCCCACCACCGCACTGCCGCGTGGCGCCGGCGGCACTGCGCGGTCTGCCCTGGCTGCCGGGCACGACCCCGGGCCCTGGCCACGGGCACCCCGGCCCCGGTCGCCGGCCCTGGCCACGTAGCCGGGGCGCGACCCCGGGCCCCGGCCACCGGCGCCGCGGGCCCGGCCGCCGGTTACGGCCGCGGGGCCCGGCTCGCAGACCTGGACGCGGGCCGGCGCCGGCACTGGCCCGGCACCGGTTGCTGGGCACGGCCAGGGGGTAAGGCCGCAGGGCCCGGCCCGGCCCCGTCCCGGGCATGGCCACGGGCCCTGGCCACCGGCACCCCGGCCGCGGCTGCCGGGCATGGCCACCCCCGGGCAGGGCCGCGGGGCCCGGCTGCCGGGCCCGGCTACGCCGACCTGGCCACGGCTCCCGGTCCTGGCTGCTGGGTGGGAACACTGGCCCGGGCCACCGACCCGGGCCCGGCTTCCGGCCCCGGCTGCCGGGCGTGGCCACGGGCCCTGGCCACCGGCACACCGGCACCGGCCGCGGGGCCTGGATCGCCGACCTGGATGCGGGGCCCGGTCCCGGTTCGCGGGGGCGGTCACGGGCCCTGGCCGGCGGGCACGGCCACCGGTCCGGGGTCTCGGGCGCGGCCCCACGGCCTGCGGCCCCGGTCTGCCGGGTACGGCCGTGGGGCCCGGGACCTGGTGTGGAGGTCCGGGGTCTCCGTGGGCGTGGGGAGGGCTTGCTGCAGGGTCGGTGCGGGAGCTGGGCCCGGGGCCGTGTGGGGTCGGCGCCCGGCGCCGGGCCGCCCCTGTCGGCCGGGTCGGGTAGCGGCTGAGGGCGGCGCGGCTCCGGCTGTCGTCCGCGCGCCATGCCGCGCCCCGGGGAACGGTGCCGCGGTGGTGGGTGGCCGGGTACGCGGCCCCGGGTGCCGGGGCCGCGCGGCGGTCAGCTCTCCGTGCGGTACATCAGGTCCACCTCGTGGGTGGAGAAGCCGAGGCCCTCGTACACGGCGAGGGCCGCCGGGTTGTCGGCGTCCACGTAGAGCATCGCGGTGGGCAGGCCCGCCGCGGCCAGGTGGCGCAGCCCGATCGCGGTGAGGGCCTTGCCGAGGCCGCCGCCCTGCGCGCCGGGGCGCACCCCCAGGACGTAGACCTCGCCCAGCTGCTGCTCGGCGTGCACCTTCGTCCAGTGGAAGCCGATCAGTTCGCCGTCCCGCTCCGCGAGGAAGAAGCCGGCGGCGTCGAACCAGGGCTGCGCGATGCGGTCGTTCAGGTCCCGCTGCGTGAGCGAGCCCTGCTCCGGGTGGTGGGCGAAGGCCGCCGCGTTGACGGCCAGCCAGGCGGCGTCGTCGGCGCCGGGCACGAAGGTCCGTACGGTCACGCCGGCGGGCACGACCGCCTCCGGCAGGGGAGCGGCGTCCGGGCCGAGCGGGCGGCGGAGCTGGCGCAGTTCGCGGAACAGGGTCAGGCCGAGCACCTGCGCGAGGTGGCGGGCCGCGGACTTGCCGCCGTGCGCCCACACCCGGATCCGCTTGCCCGACGCGGCCATCAGGGCGGTGCCCAGCGCCCGCCCGTGCCCGCGCCCGCGCAGCGCGGGGTGGACGACGAGCTCGGCGGCGGGGGCCTCCACCGGGTCGGTGTCCTCCAGTTGCGCGTACCCGGTGAGCCGTCCGTCGGCGGTGAGGAGGAAGTGGCGGATGCCCTCCCTGGCTCCGCCGCGCAGCTGGAGCCGGCCCTGCTCGGACACGGCGGTGGTGCCGTCGGTGCGGGCCGCGTCCTCGATCAGGGCGAGAACGGCGTCGGCCTGTTCGTCCGTCAGTTCGTCGAGGGTCTGGATCTGCCGTCCCGGCTCCAGGACCACTGCTGCGTCGTCAGTCATGGAGCCGAGCCTACGACCACGGTGGGGCCCGGTGGGGTGCGGCCCGTGGGCGGACCGGGAACGACCCGGGAACGAGCCGGGAGCGACCCGGGAACGGCCTGCTCGCGGTACTTCTTCGTCTGCGTGTAACCAGCTCGATACCCGGTACCCCCTGTCGCGCTACGCGCGTTGACTCTAGGCTGCGGCAGACCTCCCAAGATGTATCGCTGTCCGCAAAGGGGACCACATGTCAGCGACGCCACAACGGCACCGCCGAACCCGCCGGTTGGCCCTCACCGCCCTCGCCGTGGCCACGGCCGGCGGTGCGATGATCGCCGCCGCCCTTCCGGCCGGAGCCGCGAGTGGTGACGGGCACGGCCATGACGACGGCCGTACCGTCGACGTGCAGATGCTGTCGTTCAACGACTTCCACGGCACGCTGGAGCCCCCGCAGGGCTCCTCCGCCTACGTGAACGAGCTTCAGGCCGACGGCACCACCAAGCCCATACTCTCGGGCGGTGTCGAGTACCTCGCCACCGGTCTGCGCGAGGCCCGCAAGGGCCACAAGTACTCCGTCACCGCCGGGGCCGGCGACATGATCGGCGCCAGCCCTCTGCTGTCGGGACTCTTCCACGACGAGCCGACCGTCGAGGCGCTCAACGACCTCGACCTGGACGTGACCAGCGTCGGCAACCACGAGTTCGACGAGGGCAAGACCGAGCTGCGCCGCATGCAGTACGGCGGCTGCCACCCGGTCGAGGGCTGCTTCGAGTACGGCAAGGAGTTCGGCGGCGCCGAGTTCAAGTACCTCGCCGCGAACGTGGTGGACCAGAAGACCAAGCGTCCGATGATGAACCCCACCTACATCTGGAAGAAGGGGGACGTGAAGATCGGCTTCATCGGCGTCACCCTGGAGGGCACGCCGGACATCGTGACGGCCGACGGGGTCAAGGGCCTCACCTTCGGCGACGAGGTCGAGACGATCAACAAGTACGCCGAGGACCTGAACAGGCAGGGCGTGAAGTCGATCGTGGCCCTGATCCACGAGGGCGGGCTGCCCGCGAGCGGCGCGTACAACTACGACTGTGACGTGCCGGGTGCCGGCGCCGGTGTCTCCGGGGCCATCGTCGACATCGCGAAGAACGTCTCGCCGAAGGTCGACGCCCTGGTCACCGGGCACACGCACCAGGCGTACGCGTGCAACATCCCCGACCCGGCCGGCAATCCGCGCACGGTCACCTCGGCCGCCTCGTTCGGCCGGCTGTTCACGGAGACCACCCTCACGTACGACCGCCGGACCAAGGACATCGTCCGTACGCCGGTCACCTCGCCGCTGGTGGTCCAGAAGGTCGTCGAGCGGAAGGACGGGGCCAAGGACCTGAGCGATCTGATCAAGCGCTGGAACGCGCTGGCCGCGCCGATCGCGAACCGTCCCATCGGCTACGTGTCGGCCGAGATCGCGGGCCGCGGCTCGACGGCGTACGAGAAGCCGCTCGGTGACGTGATCGCCGACGCGCAGCTGGAGGCCCTGGCCCCGGCGGCCAAGGGCGGCGCCCAGCTCGCCGTCATGAACCCGGGCGGCATCCGTGGCGACCTCGCCTACAAGGCGGGCGGCAGCGAGGGCGACGGGGTGGTGACGTACGGCGAGTCGTACACGGTGCAGCCGTTCACGAACATGATGAACGTCGTGGACCTGACCGGCGCCCAGCTGATCACGATGCTCCAGCAGCAGGTCAGCGGCCCGGTCAACGGTCCGGCTCCGAAGATCCTGCAGATCTCCAAGGGCTTCACCTACACCCTGGACCTCACGAAGGCGGGCACCGACCGCATCGTCGTGGACTCGGTGAAGCTGAACGGTGCGCCGATCGACCAGGCCAAGACCTACCGGGTCGCGATGAACGAGTTCCTCTCGGGCGGCGGTGACGGTTTCACCGTCCTGAAGGAGCACAAGAACAAGCTGGTCGGCGCGTCCGACCTGGACGTCTTCAACGCCTACCTGACCGGCCACTCCTCGGCGGCCGCGCCGCTGGCCCCGCCGGCGGCGGACCGGATCACGATCATCAAGTAGCACCTGCTCCAGCGGAGGGGCGGCGGGCCACGGGCCTGCCGCCCCTCCGGCGTTCCCGGGGGCCGGCAGCGTCCTACAGCGGGGCCAGGAAGCCGCGTACGGCCTCCGCGAGACCCTTCGGGTCCTGGAAGGGCACGAAGTGCTCGGTGTCCAGGCCCGCGTACGAGGTCCCGGGGCGCCGGGCGACCATCGCGTCGGCCAGTTCCCGGGAGAGCACGTCGCTGCGCAGCCCGTGCACGAGCAGCGCCGGGCAGCCGCTCGCGAGCCAGACGTCCCAGCGCGAGCTCTCGTCCCCGGCGAGGGTGGCCAGGGTGGCCGCGGGGTCGAAGGGCAGCCGCCAGCCGGTGTCGTCCGGCAGCGGGCGCAGGAAGGGGCCGATCCCCTCGGCGAGCGGGCCGAGGGCGGCGAGGAGTTCCTCGCGGGTGGGCGCGGTGTACGGGAGGTCGTGCAGGAAGTCCCAGAAGGACGGGCCGTCCTGGCGCGGGCTCTCGACCGGGGCGTCGACGTTGATCAGGGCGGAGACCAGGTCGGGCCGGGCGGCGGCCAGGTGGTAGGCGTTGATCCCGCCGAGGGAGAAACCGAGGACGGGTACGGGGCCGCCGGGTGCGAGGTGTTCCAGCAGGGCGGCGGCGTCGGCGGCGTAGCCCGCGCGGCCGTACTCGGCGGCGAGGCCGGAGTCGCCGTGCCCGCGCTGGTCGGGGGCGATGACCCGCCACTGCTCGCCGAGGTCGGCGGCGAGGGCGGTGAAGTGGGCGCCTTCGGAGAGCCCGCCGTGCAGGGCGAGCAGCGGGCGGCCGGGGCCGCCGAAGTCCAGGTAGGACAGCGTGCGGTCGTCGATCTTCAGCTCGTGGCGCGTGGCGTTGCTCATGGCGTCGGTCATGGCGTTGCTCTCCCCGTGTGTGCTGGTCGGTGGGCCTGGGTTCAGCCTGCCAGGATTTGGGCACTCGCGCAATACGATCGTTTAGCGCGCTTGCCCAAACCCTGGGCGCGGATACGATCCCGGCATGGGAAATCGCGAGGACCTGCTGGCCGGAGCCCGGCGCTGCCTGGAGGAGAAGGGCTACCTCCGGACGACCGTGCGCGACATCGCCTCGGCGGCGCAGGTGAGCATGGCCGCGATCGGCTACCACTTCGGCACCCGCGAGGTGCTGCTCAACCAGGCGCTGTTCGCCGCCATGGACGAGTGGGCCGCGGGGTCGGGCCGGCTCGCCGGGCAGGGCGACACCGCGCGGGAGCGCTACGCCGACACCTGGGACCGCAAGATCCGGGACTTCGGCGAGATGCGCTGGCTCTGGACCGCCTCCGTCGAGGCCTTCGTGCACGCGCAGTCCTCACCGGAGCTCCTCGCGGTGCTGGCGGAGGGGCAGCGGCAGAACCGGCGCATGGTGGCCGCGCACTTGCGCGGGGTCCCCGTCGAGGAGGTCGCGGAGGAGGACGTACGGAGCCTCGGATCGGTGCACATCGCGCTGCTGAGCGGGGTCATGGTGCAGGTCCTGACCGACCCGGAGCAGGCGCCGGACGGCCGTTCGCTCGCCCAAGGGCTGCGCCTGATGGCGGAGTTGCTCGAAAACTGACGCTACCCGTGGGTAGTAATGCATGGCTCCGCACGCCATAATCCGGGCCACCACTGGGTCGGCAAAGGGGCGGGCATGGGCGTGGGCACGGGCGTGGGCACGGAAGCGGGAACGGGAACGGAAGCGGGAACGGGAACGGGAACGGTCGTGCCCACGGGGCTGCGCCGGCGCAGCTTCCTGGCCGGGGCGGCGGCCCTGGGCGCCACCGGCGTCGCCGCCGGGCTCGGCGCGGCCCCGGCGACCGCCGCGGGACTCTCCACCCAGGACTGGATGAGCGGGCTCGGCGACTCCACCCCCCTCCAGCGGATGACCATCCCCGGCACCCACGACTCGGGCGCCACGAAGGGCGGGCTCTACGTCGCCTGCCAGAACACCTCGATCGCGCAGCAGCTCGACTCCGGGATCCGCTTCCTCGACGTCCGCTGCCGGGTGACCGGCGGCTCCTTCGCGATCCACCACGCCGCGTACTACCAGAACCTGATGTTCGGCGACGTCCTCGTCGCCTGCTGGAACTTCCTCGCCGCGCACCCCTCCGAGACCGTGCTGATGCGGCTCAAGCAGGAGTACTCCGAGGAGAGCGACGCCACCTTCCGCGCCGTCTTCGACGACTACCTGAACAACCGGGGCTGGAGCCCCCTGTTCAAGGTCGCGGACTCGCTGCCCGCCCTCGGCCAGGTCCGCGGCAAGGTGCTGCTGCTCCCCGACAACGGCGGTCTGCCCGGCGGCCTGCGCTACGGCGACGGCAACGTCTTCGACATCCAGGACGACTACATGGCCGAGCCCTTCGCCAAACGGGGCAAGATCGAGAACCAGTTCCGCAAGGCCGCCGCCCAGCCCGGCAAGTTCTTCATGAACTACACCAGCACGGCCGCGGCCCTGCCGCCCCGCTGGAACTCCGACCGGCTCAACCCGCAGGTGCACGCCTTCGTCGACGGCTCGGAGCTGGCCGGCCGGACCGGGCTCGGGATCGTCCCCATGGACTTCCCGAACACCCGCTCCGGCCTGGTCGCCTCACTGATCCGGCACAACTGACGCCTGAGCGGGCGCGGGCGGCGGAGTCGGGGCGCCCGGGATGCGGAGCACCGCCTCCGTCCCCGGGCCGCCGTCCGCCGGGGCGCGCAGCGCGGCCGTACCGCCCGCGCGCTGCACCGTACGGGCCACGATCGACAGGCCCAGGCCGCTGCCGGGCAGGGCCCGGGCGGACGGGGAGCGCCAGAAGCGCTCGAAGACGTGCGGGAGGTCCTCGGCCGGGATGCCGGGGCCGCGGTCCCGTACGGTCAGCTCGCCCGCGCGCAGCGACACGGTGACGGTGCTGCCCGGCGGGCTGAACTTCACCGCGTTGTCGAGGACGTTGACCACCGCCCGCTCCAGGGCGGCCGCCTCCCCGCGTACGTACCAGGGCGCCAGGTCCGAGTCGAACTCCAGCTCCGGGCCGCGCAGTCGGGCCCGGGACAGCGCCGTGCCCGCGATCTCGTGCAGGGCCACCACCCCGAGCGGGCCGGGGGCGGCCGCGTCCGGGCGGGACAGCTCCTGCAAGTCACCGATCAGCGAGGCCAGTTCCGTCATCTGCGCCTTGACCGAGGCCAGCAGCTCCTTGCGGTCCTCCGGCGGGATGGCCCGGCCGGTCTCCTCGCTGCGCGCCAGCAGCTCGATGTTGGTGCGCAGCGAGGTGAGCGGGGTGCGCAGCTCGTGCCCGGCGTCCGCGATCAGCTGGGCCTGGCGCTCCTGGGAGGAGGCGAGCGCGGCCGTCATGGAGTTGAAGGACCGCGACAGGCGGGCGATCTCGTCGTCGCCCTCGTCGGGGATGCGGACGGTGAGGTCCTCGGTGCGGGCGATGTGCTCGACGGCGCCGGTCAGCTCGTCGACCGGGCGCAGCCCCGTACGGGCCACCCAGAGGCCGGCCACGCCCGCGCCGAGGACGCCGACGCCGGAGACGAAGACGAGGACCCAGGCCAGGGTGGACAGGGGCTTCTCGATGTCGGCCAGCGGCTTGGCGATGGAGATGGCGAAGACCTGACCGGTGGCAGGGGTCGTCACCGGCAGCGTGTACACGCGCATGCCGATGCCGTCGGTGGTCGTCACGTCGTGCAGGGTCTTGTCCCGCTTGCCCGCCGCGATCTCCTTGTCGGTCCCGGTGACGGGCAGGGTGGCCGGCCCGCTCACCCAGCAGTGGGTGCCGTCGGCGAGGACGATCTGGACGGTCGCGTTCAGCGTCCCGGCGATCTGCGAGGTGCCGGGCTGGGGAGGCCCGGTCAGACACCGTTCCCGCTGGATGGTCTGGCCCACCTCGGCGCTGACGTTCGTCGCCATCAGGGAACGGTCGAGCTGGTCGCTCAGCTGCTGGCGCACCATCACCCAGGACACCGCGGCGACCGCCGCGACGGCGAGCGCGACCGCGACGGTGACCAGCAGGGCCAGGCGCGAGCGGAGCGGGAGGGCGCGGAATCTGGCGGTGGGGCTCACTCCGGACCGCCGGAGTGGTCTCCGGCCCCGGCGGCGCGCAGCACGTAGCCCACCCCGCGGACGGTGTGGACCAGGCGGGACTCGCCCCCGGCCTCGGTCTTGCGGCGCAGGTACATCACGTACACGTCCAGAGAGTTGGAGCTGGGCTCGAAGTCGAAGCCCCATACGGTCTTGAGGATCTGCTCGCGGGTCAGGACCTGGCGCGGGTGCGCGAGGAACATCTCCAGCAGGGTGAACTCGGTACGGGTCAGCTCCACCGGGCGGCCGGCGCGGGTGACCTCGCGGGTGGCGAGGTCCATGCGCAGGTCGCCGAAGGTCAGGGCGTCGGCGTCGCCGGGCCCGGCCTCCCCGGGGGAGGGGGCGGCGTAGGAGCTGCGGCGCAGCAGGGCGCGGACCCGGGCGAACAGCTCGTCGAGCTCGAAGGGCTTGACCAGGTAGTCGTCGGCGCCCGCGTCGAGGCCGGTGACGCGGTCGCCGACCGTGTCGCGGGCGGTCAGCATCAGGACCGGGGTGGTGCTGCCGGCGGCGCGCAGCCGGCGGGCGGCGGTCAGTCCGTCCATCCGCGGCATCTGGATGTCCAGGATGATCAGGTCGGGGGCGTACGCGCCCGCCTTGTCGAGGGCGTCGAGCCCGTCGACGGCGGTCTGCGTGCCGTACCCCTCGAAGGCCAGGCTGCGGCGCAGGGCCTCGCGTACGGCCGGTTCGTCGTCGACGACGAGGATGCGCTGCTGGTCGCCTTCGGCGCTCATACGGGGTCCCCCCAGGTGGTGGTCGGTCTCCTACCAGGCTCGCACGGGCGGGCGGGAAGTCGGGCTAGAAGGAGGTCCCGAACCCGTTCGCGGTGCTGCCGGTGCCGCTGTCGGCGCTGTTGCCCGCGCCACCGGGGCCGCCCTTGCGCAGGGAGGGGAGGTCGGCCTTGACGGTGTTGACGGGGATGGCGAAGCCGAGACCGACGCTGCCGGCGGAGCCGCTGCCGCTGGAGGGGGAGTAGATCGCGGAGGGCATGCCCACGATCTCGCCGTTCATGTTGACCAGGGCGCCGCCGGAGTTGCCCGGGTTGAGGGAGGCGTCCGTCTGGATGGCCTTGTACGAGGTGGTGTCCGAGCCGGTGTTCCCGTTGAACTGCCGGCCCCCGTAGGAGAAGGGGAAGCCGTCCTCGGGGGACTGCTGCTGCTCCGACTTGGGGACGTTCACCTCGCGGTCGAGCGCGGAGACGATGCCGCTGGTGACCGTGCCGGTGAGGCGGTCGGGGGAGCCGATGGCGACGACCTCGTCGCCGACCTTGATGGTGTCGGAGTTGCCGAGGTTCGCGGGCTTGAGGCCGCTCGCGCCCTGCAGCTTGATGAGGGCGAGGTCCTTGTCCGGGTCCGTGCCGACGATCTTCGCGCTGTACTTCTTGCCGTCGCTCATCGTGACCTGGACCTGGCTCGCGCCGTCGATCACGTGGTTGTTGGTGACGATCTCGCCGTCGGCGGTGATCACGATGCCGGAGCCGGTGCCCTGGCCGGAGCCGGTGCGGGTGTCGATGCGGACGACGGAGGGGCTGACGTTCTCGGCGACGCCGGAGACGGTGCCGTTGCTCGACTGGGAGATGGTGCTGCCGTTGACGCCGGTGCCGGTGCCGTTCGTCTTGTTCAGCATCTGCTGGACCGCGGCGGCGGTTCCGCCGCCGACGACGGCGGCCGCGAGGGCCACCGCGGCGAGGAGGGCGACCGGGCGCTTGGCCCGGGCGTGGCCCTGGCCCTGGCCCTGCGGTGCGGGGGCCGCCGGGGCGGCCTCGCCCCAGGTGGCCCAGCCGGCGCCGTTGCCGCTGCCGTTGCCGCCCGTCTGAGGAACGGTCTCGCCCTGGAGGACGGGGGGCTGGTGGGCCTCGTGCCAGCCCGGGGCCGGGGCGGCCGGGGGGTAGGACGGCGGCGGCGGGTACGCGCCCGCGGCGTCCTGAGCGAACCCATCTCCACCGCGCTGCGGCTGGGGGCGGTTCTCCTGGGGGTACTCGCCTTCGCGGCGGATGTTCTCGGTCATGACTATGACTCTGTCCGCGCATCATGAGAGCTTCCTGAGTCCCGGCTGAGAAGCCCGACAGAACCGTGTATGCCCGATATAAGGGCGGGGGCCGGCCCGGCCCGGTGGTCCCCCGGGTGCGGGTGGGTGGGCCCTGCGGGGCAAGGTCCCCTACCCGCCCTTCCACCGTTCCCCGGGCGTTGCCCGGACCCCGCTCCGCCCGCAGGGCAATTCCAGCCCCGCCGGCGTCTGAGGCGCGCGGTCTGGGGCGGAGCCCCAGGAGGGGTCCGGGCGCAGCCCGGGGAACGGGCGAAGGGCGGGTAGGGGAACTCCGCCCCGCAGGGCCCGCCCACCCGCACCCGCCCACCGACCCCGGGCCGGGACGGCAGTGGCGCATGCACCGCCCGGCCACCGTCGGACGGAGTCCGGCGCAGCGGGGCGAGGCCCGCGCAGCGGTGCGAGCTCCGCGTCAAAAAAGGGGCTCAGCGGCAGCCGCAGGAGCGGCGGATGACCAGGGCCGAGGGGAACTGCTTCAGGCGTTCGCGGCGCGACCCCGCCACCCGCAGGGCGTCGTCCAGGACGAGGTCCACCGCCGCGCGGGCCATCGCCGGCCGGTCCGAGGCGACCGTGGTCAGCGGCGGGTCCGTGAGGGCCGCCTCCTTCACGTCGTCGAAGCCGGCGACCGCGAGCTGCTCGGGGACGTCGATGCGCAGCTCCCGCGCGGCCCGCAGCACACCGATCGCCTGGTCGTCCGTGGCGCAGAAGATCGCCGTCGGCCGGTCGGGCTTGGCCAGGACCTCCAGGGCGACCTTGTACGCGTCGTAGCGGTTGTACGGGGCTTCGATGATCCGGCCCTCGGTCGAGCGGCCCGATTCCTGCATGGCCCGGCGCCAGCCCTCGACGTGGTCGGCCACCGGGTCGCCCACGGACGGGGTGTTCTCGATGCCGCCGATGCAGGCGACGTACTCGTGCCCGTGTTCCAGGAGGTGGCGGGTGGCGAGCTGGGCGCCGCCGATGTCGTCCGTGACGACGGCGACGTCGTCGATGGCCTCGGGGCGCTCGTGGAGGAGGACGACCCGGGCGTCCCAGGCCTCGATCTCGGACGCGGCCTGCTCGCTCATGCCCTGGCTGACCAGGATCAGTCCGGAGACCCGCATCCCGAGGAAGGCCCGCAGATAGTGGACCTCGCGCTCGGTGCGGTAGTCGGAGTTCCCGACCAGCACCATCTTTCCGCGCTCGGCGGCGGCCTGCTCGACCGCGTGCGCCATCTCCGCGAAGAACGGCTGACGGGCATCGGGGACGATCATGCCTATGAGGTCGGTGCGCCGTGAGGCCATCGCCTGGGCGACCCGGTCCGGGCGGTAGCCCAGGTCCTTGATCGCGGCGAGGACACGCTCGCGCGTGGCCGGGGCAACCGGCCTGGGTCCGTTGTTGATCACGTAGCTCACGACGGCGGTAGAGGTACCCGCAAGTCGTGCCACGTCATCCCGCGTCACCTTGGCCACGCGCGGAAGTCTACGCGGGGTGACCTACCTCTGGGCAGGGCGTCCGGAGGAGGTCATTCCCACAGCTTCCCGCGCGCTCCCTAGTCCATCCGGGTGAGCGCCGCGGCTGCCCGCGCGGAGGCCTCGGCCGCCGCCTTCGTCGCCGCCTGCGCGGCCGCTTCCGCCGCCGCCCGTTCCACCTTCTCCGGGGTGACGAAGCGGTACCCGACGTTGCGGACGGTACCGATCAGCGACTCGTGCTCGGGCCCGAGTTTCGCGCGCAGACGCCGTACGTGCACGTCGACGGTGCGGGTGCCGCCGAAGTAGTCGTAGCCCCACACCTCCTGGAGGAGCTGCGCACGGGTGAAGACCCGGCCCGGGTGCTGGGCGAGGTACTTGAGGAGCTCGAACTCCTTGAAGGTCAGGTCCAGGACCCGGCCCTTCAGCTTCGCCGAGTACGTCGCCTCGTCGACCGACAGGTCGCCGTTGCGGATCTCCATCGGGGAGTCGTCCGAGCCGAGCTGCTGGCGGCCGGTGGCGAGGCGCAGCCGCGCTTCGACCTCGGCCGGTCCCGCGGTGTCGAGGAGGACGTCGTCGATGCCCCAGTCGGCGGTGACGGCCGCGAGGCCGCCCTCGGTGACCACGAGGATCAGCGGACAGCCGGGCCCCGTGGAGCGCAGCAGCTGGCACAGCGACCTGACCTGGGGCAGGTCGCGGCGGCCGTCGACGAGGATCACGTCGGCGCCCGGGGTGTCCACGAGGGCGGGGCCCTCGGCGGGCGCCACCCGGACGCTGTGGAGCAGCAGGCCGAGGGCCGGCAGGACCTCGGTCGAGGGCTGCAGGGCATTGGTCAGGAGCAGGAGTGAGCTCATGCCCGACCACCTGCCCGGGTCGGGCGGAAGTACTGCTGGTGTGCGTGCGCAGGTGCGTGCGCCTGTACCTCTGCCCGCACCTGCACTTGCACGACGGTTCGCTGGTCCATCACGTCGGTTCCTCCTCGGTCCCGTCGAGGACTTTCGCGGCACTGCTTCGTACGACTTGCCGGTGTCCGCCCGGTCCCCGCGCCCTGAGGCCCGGAGGGACACCACTGTTCTCGGTCCGTTCAACGTGCTGAAAGCACAAAAGGACCCGGGGGCTACGTTGCCCGGATCCTCTCGGCAGCAGAATAGCCCACCCGCCCCGGCGGGGCCGAGGCTTCTACGCCTTCCACTTCTGTGGTTCCCACCACCCCCCGGGCCCGCATATGCGCCGGTTTCACCGGATCGGTGGACCCGGTGCGGGCCGCCTGGGCGCACACGGGGCGCGTGGAGGCACGCCGGGATCGGGGGCGGGAGGGGTCATGATGGAGGCCGACGGCAGAGCGCCGACGAGAGGAGCGTGCAGTGGCAACCGGAACCATCCGCTACTGGGCGGCGGCGAAGGCCGCGGCCAAGACGGCGGAGGAGCCGTACTCGGCGCGGACACTGGCCGAGGCGCTCGAAGACGTGCGGGAACGCCACCCCGGGGAGCTGACCCGGGTCCTGCTGCGCTGCTCCTTCCTCGTGAACGAAGAGCCCGTGGGCAAGCGCCCGCACGATTCCGTCGAGCTGACCGAGGGGGGCACCGTCGAGGTGCTCCCGCCGTTCGCGGGCGGGTGAGCGGAGCCCGATGACTACACCGAGCACGCCCGAGGAACAGCAGCAGCAGTACCTCCAGCAACAGCAACAGCAGCAACAGCAGCAGGAAGTGCAGCCCGATCCCGATCCGTACGGGACCCAGACCTGGCAGTCCCCGACGTGGGACACCTCGTACCAGCCGGTCGTGGCCCCGCTGGACGGCGTACCGGCGCAGTACCCGGTCGCCCCGGAGGGCTGGTTCCCGGAGGAGCCGCAGGTCCAGGCGCAGGCGCCCGTCCCCGGTCAGGAGTGGGGGCAGCCGCAGGCGTACGCGGACCCGTACGCGGACCCGTACGCGGACAGCTACGCGGCGCCGGCCCCCTACCCGCAGACCTCGGCCCCGGACCACTGGTTCCGCGAGGAGGCGCAGGCCCAGCAGGCTCCGGTCCCGCAAGGCCCGCAGGTCCCGCAAGGCCCGCAGGTCCCGCAGGACTCGCAGGCCCAGGCCGAGCCGCAGCAGCCGTGGGGGGAGACGGCCCACCCGGCGTCCTACCCCGGCCCGTCCGACCCGTACGACCCGTACCTCCCGCAGCAGGCGGCCGAGGCCCCGGGCGGGGCCGCCGGGGCTCCCGCCGCGGACCCGGTGCCCGACGGGGCGGGCGAGGAGGAGCCCGCCTGGTCGCCGCCCACCCTCGCCGGCAACACGCTGCGCGCCGTGGACCCGGCCCAGGCCCGCGCCGAAGGCCGCTCGCCGATCATCGATCCCGGCCCGCAGGCGGCCATACTGACGGCCGCCCTCGGGCTGGTCCTCGCCGCCGCCGCGGCGCTGAGCGAGTACGCGCTGCTCGCGCCGCTGATCGCCCTCCAGGGCCTCACCGCGGCGGGCTGGTTCCGGCTCAACGGGATGTGGCCGGCCCGTCAGGGCATCGCCCTGGCCTTCGCCGGGGCGGTCGTCGCCGATGCCGCCGTGCTCGCGGTCGAGGAGCCGTACGGCCCCGGCGCGATCGTCGGCACCCTCGGTGCCTGGGTGCTGCTGACGCTGGTGCTCCAGCTGCGCAGCCACGCCGAGCCGGACGAGCGGATGTACGGGCTGATGGCCTCGGTGGCCTCGGCCGCGCTGGCCATCGTCTGCGCCGGCTACCTCGCCGCCGACTCCGCCGCCGCGAGCGTGGGCGCCGCCGCCGTGGCGGTGGCCGTCTTCGCCCGGGCGCTCCCGCTGCCCACCGCGCCCTCGGTCGGCGTCTCGCTGGCCGCCGCGGCCGGTGCGGGCATCGCCGTGGGCGGGCTGACGTCCGTCGGAGCGGGCGGCGCGCTGATCGGCCTGGCGGCCGGGGTGTGCGCGCTGATCGGGCTGCGCGTGGCGGCGTACGACTACCCGTCGAAGTTCGTCCACATGACGGCCGGTGTCGCGCTGCCGCTGGCCGCGGCGGCCCCGGCGGTCTACCTGATCGGCAGGGTGGTGGGCTGAGGGCCGGAGCCCCCCCCCGCATCGCCCTCCACGACGCCCGCCCCGCCTGCCCGGGGGCGGGCGTCCGCGCACCGCCTCGCACCGCCTGTCACCCCACCTCACACCCCGTCATCTCACAGCGCCCTCACGGCCGGACATGGTCCACTGGGCCGTCGTACCAATCGTCTGGGGGTGGGCACGTGCGTGTCCTGCGTGTCGTTGTGATCATCGGAGTGGTCCTCGGCGGCCTGTTCGCCGGGCTGGACCGCTGGGCGGCCGGCTACGCCGAGGACCGCATCGCGGAGCGGATCCAGGCCCGGCAGGGCCTGTCCGGGGTGGAGGTGGACATCCAGGGGTTCCCGTTCCTGACCCAGGCGCTCTCCCGCGACCTCGACGAGGTCGACCTGAAGGTGGCCGGGGCCGACGTGGCGACCGCGGAGGGCCGTACGACCCACGTGTCCCGGCTGCGGGTCGCCTTCAGCGGCGTGGAGCTGAACGGCGATTACAGCGGCGGCACCGCCCGCTCCGCCAAGGGCTCGGCCCTCGTCACGTACGCCGACCTGACCGCGGCCGCCCAGCCCGGGGTGACGGTCGCCTACGGCGGGGCGCCGGGCAAGGTGAAGGTCACCGCGCGCGTGGAGTTCCTCGGCCGCACCCTCAGCCGCAGCGTGGTCTCGACGGTCTCCCTGGTCGACGCCGGCGGGGGCAAGGGCGGCAAGACCGTCCGGGTCCGCGCCGACGAGGTGCCGGGCGAGGGGCTCCCCGGCATCGAGACCGTGGTCCGCAGGAAGACCGACTTCGACCGGCGGATCGACGAGGGTCTGCCCTCGGGGGTCCAGCTGACGGCGCTCACCTCGGACGCGTCGGGCGTGATGCTCACCCTGGGCGGCAGGAATCTGGCGCTGGCCGGATAGTGGCCGGATGCTGAGACGCGTGGGTCCGATCCGCAGATGGGAGGGCCGTACAGGGCCGCGCACGCCCCGTACGGGACGTCCGCGAGCCCTGTCATCCCACTATACGGACGATCCTGTCTCGGAATATGACACGGCGGTGACAGGGCGGCCGATTCGTCCCTACGATCCATGGCTATGAAGCATCAGCAGGCGGACCTCACGAAGCGGCGGGCAGTAGACCTGTGTCGCGTCGCCGCCATGCTCTGTCGATCCATGTGACGTGTGAGCGCATCCCGCTCCACAGCCGGACGACGGCCTTCCGCTTTCTCTTTTCCGTGCGACCACCTCCGCCTCCCGCCCTCCTGAAGCCTCCCCGCAACAGGATCCGCCGGGGGCGCCCCCCAGCGGTAGCCGGGGGAACACCCGGACGCACGCACCCCGCACCACCAGCACCACCCCGCCGCACACTGCCCCGGAGGAGAACATCATGAGCCGCAGCGACGTCCTCGTAGACGCCGACTGGGTCGAGGCCCACCTGAACGACGCGAACGTCGTCATCGTCGAGGTGGACGAGGACACGTCCGCGTACGACAAGAACCACATCACCAACGCCGTCCGGATCGACTGGAAGAGCGACCTCCAGGACCCGGTCCGCCGCGACTTCGTGGACCAGGAGGGCTTCGAGAAGCTCCTCTCCGCCAAGGGCATCTCCAACGACGACACCGTCGTCCTCTACGGCGGCAACAACAACTGGTTCGCGTCCTACGCCTACTGGTACTTCAAGCTCTACGGCCACCAGGACGTCCGCCTGCTCGACGGCGGCCGCAAGAAGTGGGAGCTCGACTCCCGCGACCTGGTCGACGGCGCCGAGGTCCCCAACCGTCCGGCCACCGAGTACAAGGCCAAGGCCCAGGACACCTCGATCCGCGCCTTCCGTGACGACGCGGTCGCCGCGATCGGCACCAAGAACCTGGTCGACGTCCGCTCCCCCGACGAGTTCTCGGGCAAGCTGCTCGCGCCGGCGCACCTCCCGCAGGAGCAGTCGCAGCGCCCGGGTCACATCCCGAGCGCCCGCAACATCCCGTGGTCGAAGAACGCCAACGACGACGGCACCTTCAAGTCCGACGAGGAGCTCACCGCCCTCTACCAGGCCGAGCAGGTCGACCTGGCGAAGGACACCATCGCCTACTGCCGCATCGGTGAGCGCTCCGCGCTCACCTGGTTCGTGCTGCACGAGCTCCTGGGCCAGGAGAACGTCAAGAACTACGACGGTTCGTGGACCGAGTACGGCTCGCTGGTCGGCGTGCCGATCGAGCTCGGCGCCAACAAGTAGGTCCGGGCGACAAGCCTGCCGGGCACGCGACGCCCGTAGTCATACCTCTCTAAGACAGGACAGAGAACATGTGTGGAGCACAGATCGGCGGGCCCGACCTCGCCACGCTCAAGCCCGGTGAGACCGCCATCCAGGGCCAGGTGACCAAGGACGGCCAGCCCGTCACCGGTTACGTCCGCCTGCTGGACTCGACCGGCGAGTTCACCGCCGAGGTCCCGACCTCGGCGACCGGCCAGTTCCGCTTCTACGCGGCCCAGGGCTCCTGGACGCTGCGCGCGCTCGTGCCCGGCGCCCAGGCGGACCGCGCCGTGGTCGTCGCCGAGACCGGTGGCGTGACGGACGTGGCGATCGCGGTCTGAGCACCGCACCTGTGTGACCGTATGACCGGCCGAAGGGCCGCATCCCCGGGGGTTGGACGCCACTGGTTCGGGATGCGGCCCTTCGCGCCGTTCCGGGCCTCCCCGGAAGCGCCGCGCGGCCCTACCCTGGAGTCATGTACGCCCGGCGCCGGCGCGCCTATTTCCTGCTCATGGGCGGATGCCTGTTCCTCTTCGTCTCCGCCTGGTCCTTCGTGCGCCTGTGGTCCGTCGAGGCCGCCGTGGCCCTGTGCGTGGTCGCCATGGTCATCCCTCCGGTCGCCGCGATGGTCGCGAACCGGCGCGGCCCGGACGACCGGTGGTGGGACGACCCCTCGGGCGATCCGAAGTCCGACGAGTGGTGGGACGAACTGGATGGAAAGCGGCGCCACGAGGACTGAAACCTGTTGAGATAAAAATGTAATAAGCATGATCGCTGCTTCTCCCCACCCGAGAGTGTTTTCTGTGTACGCGGGCAATCGATCCGCGCGTCCAGTCCTGTGGGGGGACTTCTTTTGGAACACGAACAGACCATCCCTGAGCAGCGGAAAGAGGGGGAGAGCGGCCCGGAATCGGGCACTCCGGACACGGTTGCGGGCGCAACCGCGACCACCCCCCGCCGCCGCGGCCGCCGTACGGTCCTCCTGATCGCGGCCGCCGCCGCCCTCGGCGTCCTCGGCGGCGCGGTCACCGGCTACGCGATCCAGTACGACCGCGAACCGACCCCGCTGGCGCCGCTCGCGCAGGCGGACCTGGCCGAGCCGAAGGCGCTCGCGCCCGACGACACCACCACGCACAAGACGATCAACGCCAACCGCTGGCACAAGACGGACGACGACCTCGCGAAGCTGCTGATCGAGGCACCGGGCGGGGCGAAGACCGAAGCGGCGGGCTACGAGCCCATCGAATACTTCGCGACCTTCTTCAAGAAGCCGGACAGCCAGCTGGAGTACCTCGCCGAACAGGACATCCGGCGGATCGCCGCGGTGAGCTGGGCGGTGAACGACACGACCTTCGTGTACGTGCGGCTGATCCAGTTCAACGAACGCTCCGGTGCGGACAGCTACCAGACGGGCCAGTCCAGGTACATGCCCGAGGCCGAGTACGCGGGCAACAGCGGCGTTCTCATTCCCGGTCTCCGCGCGGACCTCGGGCGCGTCTGGGTGAACTCCAAGGCCGACGAGAAGCCTGGGTACCTTCCGCTGCGCGGAGCCCGTGCCATCGCCCGGCGCGGCGACATCGTGCTCGACATCCACTACACGAACAACCGCGGCAAGGTCAGCGAAAGCGATGTCGTGGACCTGGCCAAGCGACAGCTGGAGCGACTGTGACCGCGAAGCCCGCGCGCAAGCCGAACCGCAAGGCGGTCGCCCTGATCGCCGCCGGCGTGACCGCGGCCGTGCTGGTGGGCGGCGGCGTCTGGGCGTCCATCGCCATCGCTGACGCCGACCGGGACGCGCCGACCGCCTACTGGGTCCCCTTCGGCGAGGACATCCCGAAGCGCGAGGCCCCCGGTGCGGTGCCGGCGAACGCCCTCCTGGGCAAACTGCTGCCGATCCCGGCCGGATTCGTCCTGGGGCCGGACCTGGAGGAGGACGGCAACAACTTCTTCGTTTCCGGCGAGAAGGCGGTCGAGGGCCTCAAGGAGACCCGCGGGGGCCTGACCAGCGCCGAGCGCAAGGACCGCGACAAGATGCTGGCCAACCTGAAGCTCAAGGGGCTGGCGGGGCGCAGCTACGTGAACGAGCGGACCAGCTGGTTCGCCGAGATCCGCATCATGCAGGCCGACCCCAAGGCCGTGGGCGCGTTCTCCGAGGTCGGCAAGAAGTTCCTCGACTTCACGGGGGACGGCCGCACGGCGCCGAAGGTGGACGGCTTCCCGAACGCCAAGTGCTCGTTGGAGGCGGTCGGCGAGAAGAAGAAGGAAAAGATCGACTCGATCGACTGCGTGGCCGTCGAGGGCGACGTGATGGTCACCTTCCGCGCGTACGGGCCCAAGCCCTTCGCCACCGCCCATGCCGTCGCGCTCTTCCAGAGCCAGATGAAGCACCTGAAGTCTCCCGGGGAGTCCGCGTGACCGAGCAGTCCACCACCGGATCCGTGCCGGCGCTCCCGGAGGACGCCGCGCCGCTGTCCGCCGAAGGTGCCGCGCCGCTGTCTGCCGAGGATGCCGCGCCGCTGTCCGCCGAGGATGCCGTAAGGCAGTCCGCCGAGGACGCCGCGCCGCTGTCCGCCGAGGACGCCGCGCCGCTGTCCGCCGAGGACGCCGCGCCGCTGTCCGCCGAGGACGAGCAGGGGGCCGCCCGGGCCGCCGCGTTCGCCGCGGACCCGCTCGCGGCCTACCCCTTCGCGGCCCCGGAGGTCCCGGCCGCGCCCAAGGACCGCCGCAAGCTGTTCGCAGCACTGCGCTGGACCGCCGCCGTACTCGTCTTCGGCGCGGTCGGCACGGGCGTCGCGTACGGGGTCGCCCAGCCCGCGCGCACCGACATGCCGGGCCTGTCCACCAAGGCCGACGGCCGCTGGACCTTCCCGGCGCTGGCCAAACCGGCGCTGCCGCCGGGCGCCGCCCTGCCGTTCGCCGAGGACAACCCGGGCGGCATCCACTACGCGGGTCTCAGCGAGCTGCTCGTGCCGGCGCCCACCGGCTCGGCCCCCGACTCCACGCTGAAGCTGGAGAAGGACGGGATGGTGACCGTCGACACCCTCCTGGACGAGTACGAGGCCACGTCGCGCGCGAAGCTGAAGGAGGAGTTCGGGAACGAAGGACTGCGCCAGATCGCCGCGCGCGGCTGGACCACCCCGGACGGCACCCGTACGCGGGTCTACCTGCTGCGCTTCCACACGCACGAGTTCCTGAACACCTTCAAGGGCTGCGGCGTCGACACCGGCATCGGCAGTGCCGCGAGGCTGGAGATCGACACGTCCTGGCGCAATGCCAAGTCCTCGCAGCGGCACCCGCTGGGGGCCCGGACCTCCGGGTACAGCACGCAGGGCAACACCAGCGAGATCATCCTCTACCAGGAGCCCGAGCCCACGGGCGACGAGCAGACCAAGCTGGGCTGCATCCAGTCCGGGGACATCCAGGCCCTGGTCGTCCAGACCCGCAAGGGCGGGGTGGCGACCGTGCCCTTCCACCAGACGGTGATCCTCCAGCACCAGCTGCTCGGCTAGCGCGCGGCCACCGGGGCGGCCCCTCGTACGGGCCACCTCACACCGTGCTCCGGTCCCCAGGCCAGTAGGCTTGGGGACCGGCCCCGTAACGCCACCCTGAAACCCTTGAGAATTCCGAGGAGCACCCCGTGCTTGAGGCAGTCTTCACCTCCCTGCTGGTCCTGGTCTGCGTCGGCGTCCTCGCCTTCTCCGGACTGGCCGTGAAGAAGCTGTACCAGGGCCAGCGCTGATCCCCCCGGATCTGCCGCCGACCGCCCCGGATACCGGAACCCCTCCCACAGATCGCCTGAGCTGAGCAGCCATCCATGATCCAGATCCCGTCCGACCTGAACCCCGGTCTCGTCCCCCTCGCCTTCCTCCTCGGCAACTGGGAGGGCGCAGGCGTCTTCGACTTCCCCGGTGAGGAGAAGTGCAACTTCGGCCAGGAAGTCGTCTTCAGCCACGACGGCCGGGACTTCCTGGAGTACACCTCCCGCACCTGGGTGCTCGACGCCGAGGGCAACAAGGTGCGGCCGCTGGAGTCCGAGTCGGGCTACTGGCGCATCGACAAGGACCGCAAGGTCGAGATCGTCATGGTCCGCGACCAGGGCGTCGTCGAGGTCTGGTACGGCGAGCTCGCCGACAAGAAGCCGCAGATCGACGTGGTCACCGATGCCGTGGCCCGCACCGCGGCCTCCGGCCCGTACAGCGGTGGCAAGCGGCTCTACGGCTACGTGAAGAGCGACCTGATGTGGGTCGGCGAGAAGGCCACCCCCGAGGTGGAGCTGCGCCCCTACATGTCGGCCCAGCTGAAGAAGGTCGTCACGCCCGAGGAGGTCGCGGAGATGGCGCGCAACCTGCCGGACATGCCGGACGACGGCATCGCCTTCTTCCGCTAGACCGCCGTGGCGGCGCCGCGACGGACGTTCACGGGAGCCCCCGGCAGCCTCGGCCGCCGGGGGCTCCCGAGCGCCGCCTCCTCGCGCGCGGCCTCCCCGCTCCCCTCCCGCGGGCCCGAGGCCTACACTGGCCGGGTGGTGACCACCGACAGCACCGAAAGCACCGACAGCGCCGAAAGCACGGCCCCCGCCGAAGGCGGCGACTGGAAGAGCGATCTGCGGCAGCGCGGATACCGCCTGACCCCGCAGCGCCAGCTCGTGCTGGAAGCGGTGGACGCCCTGGAGCACGCCACCCCGGACGAGATCCTCGTGGAAGTGCGCAAGACGGCCTCCGGGGTCAACATCTCCACGGTCTACCGCACGCTGGAGCTCCTGGAGGAGCTGAAGCTGGTCTCCCACGCCCACCTCGGGCACGGGGCCCCCACGTACCACCTCGCCGACCGGCACCACCACATCCACCTGGTCTGCCGCGACTGCACCGAGGTCATCGAGGCCGACGTGGACATCGCCGCCGGGTTCACCTCCACGCTCCGCGACACCTTCGGCTTCGAGACCGACATGAAGCACTTCGCGATCTTCGGCCGCTGCAAGACCTGCGCCGCCAAGCAGCACTAGCCGGCCGCGGGCCGGCCGCGGGCCGGGCGCGGGCCGGGCGCGCCCTAGGTCACCCCGGGGCGGGGTCGTAGGCTGGTGGCATGACCAGCAGCCCCTTGCTCCATCTCCCCGGCGCCGTGCAGGCCGAAGGCCGCGACGAGGGCGTCGCCGCCCACTACGGCGAGCTCTACGGAGAACAGCGCGCCCTCGCCGACGGCCGCGGCTTCGTGGACCTCTCCCACCGCGGGGTGGTCACCGTCACCGGCCCGGAACGGCTGAGCTGGCTGCACCTGCTGATCACCCAGCACGTCACCGCGCTCCCGGCCGGCGAGGCCACCGAGGCGCTGATCCTCTCCGCGAACGGCCACATCGAGCACGCGCTCTACCTCGTGGACGACGGCGAGACGACGTGGATGCACGTCGAGCCGGGCACCCAGGAGGCGCTGATCGCCTACCTGGAGTCGATGAAGTTCTTCTACCGGGTGGAAGTGGCCGACGCCACCGCCGAGTTCGCCGTCGTGCACCTGCCCGCCGGTTCCATCGCCGAGGTCGCCAAGGAACTCGCCGTACGGGAGACCCCGTACGGCCGCGACGTGTTCCTGCCCCGCGCCGACCTGGAGGCCTTCGCCCGCTCCCACGGCCCGGCCGCCGGCCTGCTCGCGTACGAGGCCCTGCGCGTCGAGGCGCACCGGCCGCGGCTCGGCCAGGAGACCGACCACCGCACCATCCCGCACGAGCTCGGCTGGATCGGCACCGCCGTGCACCTGCAGAAGGGCTGCTACCGCGGCCAGGAGACGGTGGCCCGCGTCCACAACCTGGGCAAGCCCCCGCGCCGGCTGGTCTTCCTGCACCTGGACGGTTCCGAGGTGCTGCTCCCCGCGCACGGCGCGCCCGTACGGCTGGCCGCGGACGGGGAGGAGGGCCGCCAGCTGGGCTTCGTGACCACCTCGGTCCGCCACCACGAGCTGGGCCCGATCGCGCTCGCGCTGGTCAAGCGGAACGTTCCGGTGGACGCCCCGCTGCTGGTGGGCGGAACGGCCGCCGCCCAGGAGGTCGTCGTGGCGCCGTAGGCGCTTGCCGTCGGCCGTCGGCCGCAGGCCGCAGGCCGCAGGCCGCGCTAGACGTCGATGACGATGGTGAACGGGCCGTGGTTGGTCAGCGAGACCCGCATGTCCGCCCCGAACCGGCCCGTCTCCACCGTCGCACCCAGCGCCCGCAGCCGCGCCACGACCTCGTCCACGAGCGGCTCGGCGACGGGGCCGGGCGCGGCCGCGTTCCACGTGGGACGGCGGCCCTTGCGGGCGTCTCCGTAGAGGGTGAACTGGGAGATCACCAGCAGCGGCGCGTTCACGTCGCTGCAGGACTTCTCGCCCTCCAGGATCCGCACCGACCACAGCTTGCGCGCCAGCAGCTCCGCCTTCTCCGGGGTGTCGTCGTGGGTCACCCCCACCAGGACGCACAGCCCCTCCCCGACGATCTCCCCGACGGTCTCGCCGGCCACCACGACGCTCGCGCCGTCCACCCTCTGCACCACTGCTCGCATACCACCTGTGTACCAGGCGTGCACCCGTCCGGGGCCGATCGGGTGGCGTGCGACTGCGTCGGCACCGTGCGGAGTGGCACCATGCACGCAGGCGGTGCCCCCAGCACCGGTCGAGGGGACGGACACGAACGCATGAACACTTCTGGTACCTCCGCACCTGCACCTGCACCTGCTCCTGCTCCTGCGCCCGTCGCATCCGCGGTGGCCGCGGCGTCCGCCGAGACCGCGGCGGCGCCGGCCCCGCAGGCCCCGGCGCCCCGGCCGCCCGCGCAGCGGAGCGGGGGCTCCGACGCCCCGCCGACGGCGACCAGCGCGCTCGGACTGCCGGAGCTGCGCGGACTGCGCCGCGACGCGCAGCGCGACGAGGCCGACCTGAGCTACGTACGCCGGCTGCTCCAGGGCCGCATCGACATCCTGCGCGCCGAGCTCGCGCGGCGTACGGACCCCGAGGCGCCGGTGGTGGACCGGCTCTCGGAGATCCTCGCCGACGCCCCCTCCAGCCGCAGCGCCTCCGCCCGGCACGTCACGCTCGGCACCCCGCACGGGGAGGAGTACCGGCTGCTGGCGGCCGAGATGCTCTCCGACGTGGAGCTGTCGGACCTCGGTGCGCGCACGGACGAGGAACTCCACGAGGGCATGGGCAAGTTGGTGCGCTACGAGCAGCAGGTCTCGCGGCGCCGCCAGCAGCTCCAGCGCACGGCCGACGACTGCAGCGCGGAGATCACCCGGCGCTACCGGGAGGGTGAGGCGCAGGTGGACGACCTGCTGGCCTGAGACCGGGCGCGTGCCCGAGCCCGGGCCCGTGCCGGAGCGGGCCGGGCGCGGGTGGGGTGCGCGGCGGGTGCGCCGCGGGTGGGGTGCGCCGCGGGAAATCCGCGCGACCGGGGCGGGCCGGGCCGATTAGCGTGGGCCGTTATGAGCGCTGACGTCCGGCCGATCGCCGCATCCGAACTGTCCGAGTGGCTGCGTGCCAATCAGGTCGGCTTCCTGAACGCGACCCCACCCACGGCCGCGGACATCGCCCAGCTGACCGAGGCCTTCGACTTCGCCCGCACCCTGGGCGCGTTCGACGCGGACACCGGCCGGTGCGCGGCGACCTTCCGCTCCTTCCCGCAGGAACTGACCGTGCCGGGCGGGGCGTTCGTCCCGTCGAGCGCCGTCACGAACGTGACCGTGTCGCCCACGCACCGCCGCCAGGGCCTGCTGACCCGGATGATGACCGCCGAACTGTCCGCCGCCCACGCGCGCGGCGACGTGCTGTCGACGCTGATCGCCGCCGAGTACCCGATCTACGGGCGGTACGGGTACGGGCCCGCCACCTCCGTAGCGGAGTGGGAGATCGACGTACCGCGCACCGGACTCGACCTGCGCCGGCCGCTCCCCGGGGACGGGGGGAGGATCGACCTCGTGGACGAGGACGAGGTGCGGGAGCTGGGCCCGGCCCTGCACGAGCGGGTGCGGGCGGCCACGCCCGGCGCGGTGAACCGCGACGACCGCTGGTGGCAGGTGAACACGGGCGCGCAGACGCTGTCGCACAACCCGTACACCCCGTCCTTCCACGCGGTGTACCGCACGGCGGGGGGCGAGGTGGCCGGGCTGGTCCGGTACACCGTCGACGACCACTGGACGGACGCGAAGGTTCCGCAGAACACCGTACGGGTCATGCGGCTGCTCACCACCGCCCCGGAGGCGGAGCGGGCGCTGTGGCGGTTCCTGTGCTCCATCGACTGGGTGGTGAAGGTCCGCACCGGCTACCGCGCCCCCGACGACCTCGTCGCCCGGCTGCTGCCCGACGTGCGCGCCGCCCGGACGCTGACCTCGGCGGACTGGCTGTGGGTACGGCTGCTGGACGTCGTACGGGCCCTCGGCGCGCGGACCTACGCCGTGCCCGGGGTCCTCGTCCTGGAGGTCGTCGACAAGACCGGCCCGGCGGGCGGGCGCTACCGGCTCGACGCGGGCGCGGGGGAGTGCGTCCGCACGGAGGCGCCGGCCGACCTGCGGCTGGACGTGGGCACCCTGGGGTCGCTGTACCTGGGCGACGAGTCGGCGGTGCGGCTGGCGGCGCTCGGCGCGATCACGGAGGAGCGGCCCGGGGCGCTGGCGCTCGCGGACGTGGTGTTCCGGACGGCGCGCCGGCCGTGGTGCCCGGACATCTTCTGAGCGGCGGAACGAAGCACGACGGCGGCCGAGGGCCGAGGACCGAGGACTGAGGTACGTGGCAACACTGGTGGAAACCCTGCGCGCGGCCGGCTGCGTCTTCGCGGAGGAGGAGGCGGAGCTGCTGACGGCGGCCGCCGAGGACGCGGAGCACCTGGAGGGGCTGCTGGCCCGGCGGGTGGCGGGCGAGCCGCTGGAACACGTCGTCGGCTGGGCGGAGTTCTGCGGGCTGCGGATGGCCGTCGGCGAGGGGGCCTTCGTGCCGCGCCGGCGCAGCGAGTTCCTCGCGCAGGAGGCGGCGGGCGCGGCCCGGCCCGGAGCGGTGGTCGTGGACCTGTGCTGCGGGGTGGGCGCGCTGGGCGCGGCCGTGGCCGCGCAGGTGCCGGGGGCCGAACTGCACGCGGCGGACATCGACCCCGCCGCGCTCGCCTACGCCCGGCGCAACGTGGCCCCGTACGGCGGCCGGGTGTGGGAGGGCGACCTCTACGCGGCCCTGCCCGCCGGGCTCCGGGGCCGGGTGGACGTGCTGGTGGTCAACGCCCCGTACGTCCCGACCGGGGAGATCGGCCTGCTGCCGGCGGAGGCCCGCGACCACGAGCCGCCGGTGTCGCTGGACGGCGGGGCGGACGGCCTGGACGTGCACCGCCGGGTGGCCGCGGGCTCCCCGCCCTGGCTCGCGCCGGGCGGCAGCCTGCTGATCGAGACGAGCGCCCGCCAGGCGCCGGTCACGGCCTCGGCCCTGACGGCGGCGGGCCTGTCGGTGCGAGCGGTGACCTCCGAGGAGTACTACGCGACGGTGATCATCGCGACGGCCCCGTAGCCGCGCCGGGCACCACGACGGGTGGGAGCTATTGCAAGCGGGACTGCTTGCAATAGTTAGCGCGGTGCGGCAGGATCGGGGCATGGCATCGCTCAACGTCGGGAACCTCGGCGAGTACCTGCGCGAGCAGCGGCGGCAGGCGCAGCTTTCGCTGCGGCAGCTGGCCGATGCGGCGGGGGTGTCGAATCCCTACCTCAGTCAGATCGAGCGCGGGCTGCGCAAGCCGAGCGCGGACATCCTGCAGCAGCTCGCCAAGGCGCTGCGGATCTCCGCCGAGACGCTGTACGTGCAGGCCGGAATCCTGGACGAGCGGGCGGACCGGGACGCCGTGGAGACGAGGGCCGTGATCCTCGCCGATCCGTCGATCAGCGAGCAGCAGAAGCAGGTGCTGCTCCAGATCTACGAGTCCTTCCGCAAGGAGAACGCCGCGGAGGCCGAACCGAAGGCGGCGGCGGGAGCGGGAGCTTCCGGCGAGGCCGCCGGCGAGGCCGACGACGACGATGCCGGCGGCGATGCCGAGACGCGCCGTACGCACTGAGCACGCACCACACTGAGCACGAACCGAGACCGTGATCCGGGAGGACCACCACATGGCCATCGCCGATGACCTGAAGAAGACCCTCACCGACCCGACCCCCCTCTACTTCGCCGCCGGCACCGCCGACCTCGCCGTGCAGCAGGCCAAGAAGGTGCCCGGGCTGATCGAGCAGCTCCGCGCCGAGGCCCCCGCGCGCATCGAGGCCGTGAAGAACACCGACCCGAAGGCCGTGCAGGAGAGGGCCAAGGGGAAGGCCAAGGAGGCGCAGGAGGCGGTCACCGCCACGGTCGCCGAGGTGCTCGGCGCGATCGACGCGAAGAAGATCGGGGAAACCGCCCAGGACCTGGCGCTGCGCGGGGTCGGCGTGGCCGCCGAGTACGCCGTCAAGGCCAAGGAGGCCTACGACAAGGTCGCCGAGCACGGTGAGCAGACCGTACGGGCGTGGCGCGGCGAGGTCTCCGAGGAGATCGTCGACATCGCCGTCGTCGTGGAGCCGGAGGCTGCCGCGCCGGTGGCGCAGGAGCCCGTCGCGGAGCCCGCGCCGAAGAAGGCTCCGGCGCGCAAGGCCGCGGCCAAGAAGGCCGCCGCCGAGCCGGCCGACCAGAGCTGAGCGACGCGCGACGGACCGGGCACCCACGGGGCGCCCGGTCCGTTGTGGTTTGGGAAAGGGGCTCTGCCGGTAGCGTGGAGGCAGGTGGCATCCGGCGGGCACGACGTGAGAAGGCGGTCAGGCGATGTTGATGGACGGGTTCGACGGAGTGCTCCGGTTGCTCGCGTGGGCCATGCTCGGGCTCGCCGTGGTGGCCTTCGTCATGGCGCTCATGGCGCGCGAGGACGCGTACCGGGCGGCCGGCAAGCAGACCAAGACCTTCTGGCTGGTCATCCTCGGCATCACCGTGGTCGTGAACCTGTTCCTCGGGATGCTCTTCCTGCAGATCGCCGGGCTGGTCGCCAGCATCGTGTTCTTCGTCGACGTGCGTCCCGCCCTCAAGCAGGTCTCGGGCGGCGGCGGTGGCGGCCGGCGGGGCGGCAGCAGCAGCGACGGGCCGTACGGGCCCTACAACGGCGGACGGTAGGGCGTGCGGGCGTCGGGCGCAGGGCCGTAGGGCCGTAGGGCCGTAGGGCGTCAGGCGCGACGGCGGCCGTAGGTCCGCCCGGGCCCGTCAGCCCTCGGCGCGGGAGAGCAGGACGACGGCCACGTCGTCCGTCAGCTCCCCGCCGTTGAGGCGGCGGGCCTCGGTCACGGAGGCTTCGAGCAGGCCTTCGCCGGTCAGTCCGCCGGCCAGGTGGCGGTTGATCATCTCGACCATCCCGTCCTGCCCGAGCCGTTCCTTGCCCTCGCCGATCCTGCCCTCGATCAGGCCGTCGGTGTAGAGCATCAGGCTCCACGTGCCGCCCAGCTCCACCTGGCGGCGCGGCCAGCGGGCCCGCGGCAGCAGGCCGAGCGCCGGGCCGCTGTTCTCGTACGGGAGCAGCCGCGCGGGGCGTCCCGGCCGGGAGATCAGCGGCGCCGGATGGCCCGCGAGGCACAGGCCCGCGCGGCGGCCGTCCGGGGCGATGTCCACCGTGCAGAGCGTCGCGAAGATCTCCTCGCAGGGGCGCTCCACTTCGAGCACCTCCTGGAGGGTGGCGAGCAGGTCGTCGCCGCACAGCCCGGCCAGGGTCAGCGCCCGCCAGGCGATGCGCAGCTCGACGCCGAGGGCGGCCTCGTCCGGGCCGTGGCCGCAGACGTCGCCGATCATCGCGTGGACGGTGCCGTCGGGGGTGCGGACGGTGTCGTAGAAGTCCCCGCCGAGGAGCGCGCGGCTGCGGCCGGGGCGGTAGCGGGCGGCGAAGCGGAGGTCGGAGCCCTCCAGCAGCGGGTGCGGGAGCAGTCCGCGTTCCAGGCGGGCGTTCTCCTGGGCCCGAAGTTTCGATTCTGCAAGCTTGTACTGGGCGATGTCCGCCCGTTTTCTCTCCACCGCGTAGCGGATGGCCCGGCTCAGCAGCCGCCCGTCGAGCTCGTCGCGGAACAGGAAGTCCTGGGCCCCCACGCGTACGGCCTCCGCGGCGCGCTCCGCGTCGTCCTCGGCGGTGAGCACGAGGACGGCGTGCCGCGGGGCGATGCGGAGCACCTGGCGCAGCGCGGCGAAGGGATCGGCGGCGGGGTCCCCGGAGCCGGAGCCGGAGCCCGCGCCCGGGCCGTGCGGGAGGGCGAGGTCGAGCAGGACGCAGTTCACGTCCGGGGTGAGCAGCCGGGCCGCCTCCGTGAGGTTGCGGGCGCTGCGCAGCCGGATGCGGTGGCCGTCGGAGTCGAGGATCTCCGGGACGGTGAGGCCGCCGGCGGGGTCGTCCTCGATCACCAGCAGGGTGAGCGATGACGCGCCGCCCGGGCCGCTCTCGGTGGCCGGGATGTCCCTCTGCCGCGGTACGGGTACGGGCATC
This sequence comes from Streptomyces sp. NPDC002104, assembly GCF_053593795.1. Lineage (NCBI taxonomy): Bacteria > Bacillati > Actinomycetota > Actinomycetes > Kitasatosporales > Streptomycetaceae > Streptomyces > Streptomyces sp. NPDC002104. The sequence goes on from NZ_JBSFDF010000019.1 coordinate 57,682, forward strand.
GTCTCCGGTTCCTTCCCGCCCCCTCGGGGGTTCGCTCGTCCGGCGACCCTAGCCGCGGGACGAGGGAAGCGGAATGCCGGGTCCGGCGCGGGGCTCCGGCATATGCCGTTATCGGGTGGGAAAGTCCGCGTCGGCGAATGACCAACGTCACGGCATCGGGGTGCGGCATCCCGCCCACCGAGACGTCTCTCCCCCCGGGGCGGGGCGGATGGTCACGGACCGTGACCGTTCGCGGGGAACGGCCGGACGCGGGGAGTGATCCGCCGGGCCACCGGGGCCGGCTGTCCGGCCCACCGGCCCACCGGCCCACCGGCCCACCGGTCCACCGGGCCGCCCGGCCCATCGGTCCGCCGGCCCCACCGGCCTTGCCGCCCGCCGCTACGACGCGTCCGGCCGGACCACTGCCTTGATCGGCATGGAGCCGGCGCCCGCCAGGGTGACGTTGCGCCCGGGGCGGGGGGCGTGGACCATCGTGCCGCCCCCGACGTACATGCCGACGTGGCTCGCGTCGTCGAAGTAGATGATGAGGTCGCCCGGCCGCATGTCCTTGACCGCGACCTTCGGCAGCCGCAGCTGCTCCTGCGAGGTGCGCGGGATCGCCCTGCCCGCCGCGAGCCAGGCCTGCGAGGTGAGCCCGGAGCAGTCGTACGAACCGGGTCCCTCGGCGCCCCACACGTACGGCTTCCCTATCTGGGCGGTCGCGAACTGCACGGCGCGCTTGCCCGCGTCGGTGGCCGCCGCGCCCGTGGAGCCGGTCATCGCGCCCGTGGACAGCCAGTCGTTCTGCGCCTTGCGCTGGGCTTCCGCCTCCAGCTCCAGCAGCCGGGCCTTCTGCTCGGCCTCCAGCTTGCTCTCGAGCTCCTCCGCCGCCTTGATCTTGCCCTCGACCTGCTTCTTCGCGGCCTCCTGCTTGACCCGGTTGGCCTCCAGGGTCTCCCAGTGCGCGCTCGCGTCCCTCGCGTACTGCTCCAAGTCGGTCTGCGTCCGGTTCAGTTCGGAGAGCAGGCCCGAGGTGGCCTTCTCGCCCTGGCGCAGCCGGTCGCTGCCGTCCAGGAACTGGGTCGGGTCGTCGGCCAGGGCCAGCCGCATGCCGGGCGGCAGGCCGCCCGAGCGGTACTGGGCGCGGGCGGCGGCGCCCGCGCGGACCTTCAGGGCGGTGATGCGGTCCTGGCCCGCGACGACCAGGTTGGCGATCTCCACGATCTTGTCGGACTGGGCCTTGGCCTCGCTCTCCGCGAGGTTGAAGGCGTCCGTGGCGGTGCCGGCCTCGCGGTAGAGGCCCTCTATCTCCGTGCGGACCTGCTCCAGGGTCTTGGGCTGGGGCTCCGGCGCCGCGAAGGCGGTGCCGGCGAGCGCGCCGGGCGCGGAGAGCAGCGCGGTCGCGCAGAGCAAGGTGAGGGCGATCGAACCGCGTCGTCGTTTCCTCATGGTCCCCCCAGACACCGGATTGACTAATCGTCAGTAACTTGTGATTGCCTTCGGGATGGTGCCATGAGTCGGTGAATTCCAACACCCTTGTGGATATCCATCCGATGCGTCCCGATCGCCCCCGCAGCCCCAACTGCCCCGCCGGCCCCGGCACCCCGCATCATCCCGAAGGCCTCAACGCTTCCCACCGCACCGTCAGTTCCCCCTGACGCCACCGCACCGGACCGTCCGCCAGCGGCCAGTCCCCGGACAGCGCCCGCGCCGTCCGGATCCAGCGCTGCCGCGCCCCGTACGAGGCGTACGGGGCGGCCGCCGCCCACGCCCGGTCGAAGTCGCGCAGGAACGCGTGCACGGCCTCGCCCGGCACGTTGCGGTGGATCAGCGCCTTCGGCAGCCGCTCCGCCAGGTCCGAGGGGCGCTCCAGGGAGCCCAGCCGGGTCGCGAAGGTGACCGTCCGGGCCCCTTCGGGCCCCAGCGCGACCCACACGTGCCGCCGCCCGATCTCGTCGCAGGTCCCCTCCACCAGCAGCCCGTCGGGCGCCAGTCGGGCACACAGCCGCTCCCACACCGCCTCGACCTGCTCCTCGTCGTACTGGCGCAGTACGTTCGCGGCCCGGATCAGCGCCGGCCGGACCCCGCCCTCCAGCGGCACCTCGAAGCCGCCGTGCCGGAAGCTCAGGCCCTCGCGCTCGTACGGCTTCGCGCCCGCCACCCGGGCCGGTTCGATCTCGATGCCGACCACCCGCACCCGCGGAGCCGCCTCGCGCAGCCGGGCCAGCAGCTCCACCGCGGTCCAGGGCGCGGCCCCGTAGCCGAGGTCCACCGCGACCGGGTCGTCCGCACGGCGCAGCGCCGCCCCGTGCGTCGCCGCGATCCAGCGGTCCATGCGGCGCAGGCGGTTCGGGTTCGTCGTCCCGCGGGTCACCGTGCCGACGGGGCGACGAGGGGGAGGGGTGGAGCGGGAGGCCATGTGCAGAGAGTAAGCGGAGCGCTCCCGCGCGATAAAAATCCGGCACGGGGGCAGGAAAACGGCTCGTCCCGGAATGCGGGGGACGGCCATCCGGGTTGCACTCCTAGAAGAGCGCGACAGCGCTCTGCGTGTCATGCCGTCCGAGCGAGAGGAACTGCTCCCTTGAGCCAGTACGTGTCCCGCATCGGCGGCAGCATCGGCGGCCGCTTCGCCGCGGCCCGTTCCGGCACCCGCCACGAGCCGCCGCGCCTGCGCCTGCCCGCCGTCGGCGGTCACCGCAAGCCGCGCCGGGTCGCCATGCTCAGCGTGCACACCTCGCCGCTGCACCAGCCCGGCACCGGTGACGCCGGCGGGATGAACGTCTACATCGTCGAGCTGGCCCGGCGCCTCGCCGCGATCAACATCGAGGTCGAGATCTTCACCCGCGCCACCACCGGCGGCCTGCCGCCCGTGGTCGAGCTCGCGCCCGGAGTCCTCGTACGGCACGTGGACGCGGGCCCGTACGAGGGTCTCGCCAAGGAGGAGCTGCCGGCCCAGCTGTGCGCCTTCACCCACGGCGTCATGCAGGCCTGGGCCCGCCACCGCCCCGGCTACTACGACCTGGTCCACTCCCACTACTGGCTCTCCGGCCACGTCGGCTGGCTCGCCGCCGAGCGCTGGGGCGTCCCGCTCGTGCACGCGATGCACACCATGGCCAAGGTCAAGAACGCGGCGCTCGCCGAGGGCGACACCCCCGAGCCCGCCGCGCGCGTCATAGGCGAGACGCAGATCGTCGAGGCCGCCGACCGGCTCATCGCGAACACCGCCGAGGAGGCCGACGAGCTCGTCCGCCACTACGCGGCCGACCCCGGCAAGGTCGCCGTCGTGCACCCCGGCGTGAACCTGGAGCGTTTCACCGTCGGCGACGGCCGCGCCGCCGCCCGCGCCCGCCTCGGGCTGCCCCAGGACGCGGTCATCCCGCTCTTCGCGGGCCGCATCCAGCCGCTCAAGGCCCCCGACATCCTGCTGCGGGCCGTCGCCGAGCTGGTGGACCGCGAGCCGGCGCTGCGCGCCCGGCTGTTCGTGCCCGTCGTCGGCGGGCCGAGCGGCAGCGGGCTCGCCAAGCCGGAGGGGCTGCAGAAGCTCGCCGCGAAGCTCGGCATCGCGGACCTCGTGCACTTCCACCCGCCGGTGGCGCAGGACGCGCTCGCGGACTGGTTCCGGGCGGCGTCCGTCCTGGTCATGCCCTCGTACAACGAGTCCTTCGGGCTGGTCGCCATAGAGGCGCAGGCCACCGGCACCCCGGTGCTGGCCGCGGCCGTCGGCGGACTGCCGGTCGCCGTCGACGACGGGGTCACGGGGATCCTCGTACCCGGCCACGATCCGGTGGACTACGCCCGTCAGCTACGGCGCTTCGTGGACGAGCCGGGCCTCGCGGACCGGATGGGCGCGGCGGCCGCGCGGCACGCGCAGTTCTTCGGCTGGGACACCGCCGCGAGCGGTACGGCCGACGTGTACACGGGGGCGATGCACGATCATCGCCGTCACGTACGCTCCCACCATGGCTGACGCTGACGTCCACGACATCCACGACATCCACGGGATCATCGAAGCGACGCTGACCGGCGCGGAACTGAGCTGGGAGAGCCCCGCGCCGGGCTCGTACGTGGTCCAGCTCCCCGGCACCCGCAAGCTGAGCACCACCTGCTCGCTCAAGGCCGGGAAGCACTCCCTGTCGGTCAACGCCTTCGTGATCCGCCACCCGGACGAGAACGAGGCCGGCGTCCACCGGTGGCTGCTGGAGCGCAACCTCAAGCTCTACGGCATGGCCTACGCGGTCGACGCCCTCGGCGACATCTACCTGACGGCCCGCCTCCCCCTGTCCGTGATCACCCCGGACGACCTGGACCGCCTCCTCGGCACCGTCCTGGAGGCGGCGGACGGGGCCTTCAACACCCTGCTGGAGCTGGGCTTCGCGAGCGCGATCCGGCGGGAGTACGAGTGGCGGGTCTCGCGGGGCGAGTCCACGCGCAACCTGGACGCCTTCAAGAACCTGACGCAGCCGTCGGGGGCGGCGGCGCGGCCGGAGTAGGGGAGCAGGGGGGCTCAGGCGGGCGGACGGTCAGGCGGCCGGAGCCACCGGATCGGTCGCCTTCGCCGGAGCGGCGACCTCCACGACGGCCTCCACGTCCACGACGGCGGCCACGTCCACGACGGTCCCCGGGACCGCCTCCACCGGGCTCGCTCCGTCACCGTCCCGCGCGAGCCCCCGCATCAGCAGCCAGTAGCCGGCCGCGGCGACGGTCCCCAGGACCGCCGTCGCGCCCCACAGCCAGGCCGCGCCGAAGTGCTCGATCGCGAAGCCCGCCATCAGCGGCGCGATCAGCGAGGCCACCGCCCACGACAGCGTGTACATGCCCTGGTAGCGGCCGCGCCCGTGCGTCGGGGAGAGCTGCGCGACCAGGCCCATCTGGGTCGGGGAGTTGATGATCTCGGCCAGCGTCCACACGCAGACGGTCAGGGCCAGGCTCCACACCGAGCCGCCGAAGGCCGTCAGCCCGAACCCGTACCCGGCCAGCAGCGCCGAGACCACCAGCAGCTTCTGCGGATCGCGGTGCTCGATGAACCGGGTGACCGGGATCTGCAGCACCACGATCAGCACGCCGTTCAGGCCGATGACCAGCCCGTAGTCGACGGTGGAGAACCCGGCCGCGCCCATCGCGAGCGGCAGCCCGAAGGACCCCTGCATGAAGATCAGCGAGATCAGGAACGACAGCCCGACCACCCCCATGAACCGCCCGTCCCGCAGCACCGTCCCCAGGCCGACCTCGGGCTCGGCGGACGCCTTCTCCGCCGCCGTCCGCTCCGGCCGCGACTCCGGCAGCTTGAGGTAGACGAGCACCGCGCAGACCAGCGTCAGGGCGGCCTCGCCGAGGAAGCCGGCCAGGTAGCTGTACTCGGCGATGAAGCCCGCCGCGGTCGAGCTGACGGCGAAGCCGAGGTTGATGGCCCAGTAGTTCAGCGCGAAGGCCCGTACCCGGTCCTCCGGGCGGACGATGTCCGCCATCATCGCCTGCACCGCCGGCCGCGAGGCGTTGGAGGTCATGCCGACCAGCAGCGCCACCGCGGCGATCGCCGCCGGATGCTCCATGAACCCGAGCAGCGCGACCGAGAACGCAGTCGAGGCCTGCGCCGCCATCAGCGTGGGCCGCCGGCCCAGCCGGTCGGTGAGCACGCCGGCGACCAGTGAGGACACCACACCGCCGAGCCCGTGGAGTGCCACCACAAGTCCCACGAAGGAGGCCGAATAGCCCCGTTCCAGGGTCAGGTACAAGGTCATGAATGTGGCGACGAAGGCCCCGAGCCTGTTGACCAGGGTGCTCGTCCAGAGCCACCAGAACTCCCGGGGCAGTCCCGCCACGCTCTCGCGTGCGGCCCGTCTCATACCGGCAACGGACATACGGAATCCCCCCGAGATGTAAGCGTCCTCCTGCTCGTTCGGACCCTACGGACCGGGGCCTCGCGGAGCCACTGGATTGACGGCCGGCGTCAATCGGGGACCGTCCACATGCCGTACACACCGCGCGCGGGCGGGCGGGTGCGTCCATTAGGCTCGTACGCATGGCCGACGCACCGTACAAGCTGATCCTCCTCCGCCACGGCGAGAGCGAATGGAACGCGAAGAACCTGTTCACCGGCTGGGTGGACGTCAATCTCAACGAGAAGGGCGAGAAGGAGGCAGTCCGCGGTGGCGAACTCCTGAAGGACGCCGGACTTCTCCCCGACGTGGTTCACACGTCCCTCCAGAAGCGCGCGATCCGCACCTCCCAGCTCGCGCTGGAGGCCGCCGACCGCCACTGGATCCCGGTCCACCGCTCCTGGCGCCTCAACGAGCGCCACTACGGCGCCCTCCAGGGCAAGGACAAGGCCCAGACCCTCGCCGAGTTCGGCGAGGAGCAGTTCATGCTGTGGCGCCGCTCGTACGACACCCCGCCGCCGGCGCTCGAGGACGGTACGGAGTTCTCGCAGTCCGGGGACCCGCGCTACGCCTCCATCCCGCCGGAGCTGCGCCCCCGCACGGAGTGCCTGAAGGACGTCGTCGTCCGCATGCTCCCGTACTGGTACGACTCGATCGTCCCGGACCTGCTGGACGGCCACACGGTCCTGGTCGCCGCGCACGGCAACAGCCTCCGCGCGCTGGTCAAGCACCTGGACGGCATCTCCGACGAGGACATCGCGGGCCTGAACATCCCGACCGGCATCCCGCTCTCCTACGAGCTGGACGCCGACTTCAAGCCCCTCAACCCGGGCGGCACCTACCTCGACCCGGACGCCGCGGCGGCCGCCATCGAGGCCGTCAAGAACCAGGGCAAGAAGAAGTAGCCGAAGCGATCATGCCCCCGATCTGCGCACACGGCGCAGATCGGGGGCATTCGTTTGCCCCGCGTCCGGGCGCACGAAGCCGCGGCCGTCATCGCGCGGTCGCGGCCAGATCGTCCTGGATCACCGGCCGCATCGTGCGCACGAACTCCGGGTCCAAGAGCGGCGGTGTCGGCTCCTCGCATCCGGTCGACGCCAGTGCCAGTGCCAGTGCCAGTGCCAGCGTCGCTCCCCACCGTCCCGTTCCCCGTCTCATTTCCCTCCGGACGCGCCATGCCACTGGCCGGTTGCACCCCTGCGCGATCCGGGATCGCGCAGGGCGCAGGGCATGGCCCGTACAACCGTTTCGCCTCAACGGGAGTCATAGGGGCGGACATTGGATCGAGTTCCGGGGGAATCTGCCGTGAGGCGCCACATCCTTCATGCCGTCGCGATCGCCGCGGCGCTCACCTCGCTCACCGGAGGCCTGCTGGCCTCCGCCGGCGGACGGGCCGAGGCGGCCGCCGCCGGGCCCGCGGCCGGCCGGTACGCCGACGACTTCAACGGCGACGGGTACCACGACCTGGCGATCGGGGCCCCGGACGCCGCCGTCGACGTCAAGGGCGCGGACGGTGCCATCACCCCGGTGCACGGCGCGGGTTACGTGACGGTCTCCTACGGCGGCAAGAACGGCGCCCAGCAGACCGGCCTGAAGGTCATCACCCAGAACAGCCCCGGAATCCCGGGCGATCCGACGGCGAACCGGGCCTTCGGCGCGGTCCTCACCAACGGCGACTTCAACGGCGACGGCTACGCGGACCTCGCCGTGGGCACGCACGACGACCAGGTCACCCTGATCTGGGGCAGCGCCACCGGCCTCAAGGGCGCCACCGCGATGGCCGACCCGCAGAAGCGGCCGGGCTACGGCGTCGTCCTGAAGTCCGGTGACTTCACCGGCGACGGCAGGGCCGACCTCGTCGTCGGCTACTCCACCTCGCTCTGGCTGTTCCGGGGCCCGTTCAAGGAGGACGGCTCGCCCCTCTCGACGAAGCAGCTCGACCTCGGCCGCGACTACCCCGTCTTCGGAGCGCAGGACGCGCAGAAGCGGATCGCGGTGGGCCGGATCAACAAGGGCGCCATCGACGACCTCGTCGTCCTCGGTGAACGGTCCGACTTCGGCAACGGCCCGGCGATGCGGGGCCGGGTGCTCCTCGGCGGGACGTCCGGGCTGCGCTTCACCCCGGTCACCGTCCGCGGCGGCGGCAGCGTCGCCGTCGCGGACTTCGACAAGGACGGCTACGGCGACATCGCGGTGGGCGACTCCGAGATCCAGAACGGCACGGACTACGCCGCGGGCCTGGTCCGGATCAACTACGGCTCCGCCAGCGGTGTGGACGACACCCGCGGGGTCCGCACCTTCACCGAGGACAGCGACGGCGTCCCGGGCGGCATCGGGAAGGCCGACCGGTTCGGCTACTCCGTCGCCGCGGCCGACCTCGACCTCGACGGCAGCCCCGAGCTGATCGTCGGCGCCCCGGGCGAGCGCAAGCCCACCTGCGAGCACTGCTACATCAGCGGCGGCGGCTTCTACGTGCTCAAGGGCACGGCCAAGGGCGTCACCGGCCTAGGAGCCGCCTGGTACGCCCACAACGCGCCGGGCCTGCCCACCCCCGCGGGCACGTACCGCATCCCCTCGCAGCTCAAGATCACCGACCTGAACGGCGACAAGCAGCCCGAGATCACCTTCGCGGTCGCGGCGACGGTCCCGCAGGTCTGGTCCGTCGGCACGAAGGCCGGCAAGCCCGCCGGCCCCTCGCCCACCCGAGTCGTCACCCCGCCGACCGCCCCCCAGGCCACGGCCGGCAGCGGCTTCGGCGTACTCGCCGGCTGACCCGGGCAAGAAGCCGCTTTCTCCTACGAAACGCCCTCCGCCTGCGGGTTTCCCGCCAGGGGAGGGCGATTTCCGTCTTGTGGCGGGTGACCCGACGTGCTCGGGTGGTGGGGTGGAAGCAATCATCGCCAGCGCGGTAGCGGTTCTGGGCACCCTGCTCGGGTCGGGGGTGACCTTCGCCTTCCAGCAGCGGGTGGCGACGCGGGGGCAGGAGTTCACCCGGTCGGAGAAGCTGCGGCAGGAGCGGCTCGATGCCTACACCGCGTACGCGGGGGCACTCGTGAATTTCCGGCGCACCCTCGTCCACCTGTGGTTCTGCACCTACGCCCAGCAGTACGACGAACCGGGCTCGGTCGCCGCCCGGTCCTACGAGCTGCGTTCCGCAGCCCAAGAGGCCCTCTTCCGGCTGCAGATGCTCACCGTCGACGAGGTGCTGAGCACGCGGGCGCAGGCGTTGTTCGCCGAGGTCGCGGTGGTGCACAAGACGGAGAGCCGCGAGGAGTTCGAGGCCCGTCGGGCCAGCACCCGCGAAGGCATATCGGCCCTGGTCACGGCCGCGAAGCGGCACCTCTGACGGGCTCGGCCGCCCCCGCGTGCGCGAAGGGCCCCGGCCGACGGGTTGTCGGACGGGGCCCTTCGTGGACGGGTTGCCGGGCGGGCGGCCTCAGCCGCCGCACTGGCAGGGGGCGCCGGACTGGCAGCCGCAGCCGCAGCCCGAGCCGCAGCCGCAGGCCGCGAGCAGGGGCAAGCTCAGGCGCAGGCCCTCCGGGGGCTGCGCTTCCTGCTCCGGGGTGATGGGGACGGGGGAATCGGGCATGGATCCTCCTCGTAGGCGTTGTGCCTTCGCCTCATTCATGCCCAGCCGGGCCCCCGCGTCAACGGCGCATTGGGGGCTCGTTGTTGATCCAGCGCCGGTGGCCGGTCAGGGCCCGGGCTCAGACGCCCTCGACCTGCGTGGGCGTCTGGAGCTCGTCCGCGTGCTCGCCCGTCACCAGGTAGACCACGCGCTTGGCCACCGACACCGCGTGGTCCGCGAAGCGCTCGTAGTAGCGGCCCAGCAGGGTCACGTCGACCGCCGTCTCGATGCCGTGCTTCCAGCGGTCGTCCATCAGGTGCTGGAACAGCGTGCGGTGCAGCTGGTCCATCTCGTCGTCGTCCTGCTCCAGCTGGAGCGCCAGGTCGACGTCCTTCGTGATGATGACCTCGGCCGCCTTCGCCATCAGCCGCTGCGCGAGCTGCCCCATCTCCAGGATGGTCGCGTGCAGGTCGCGCGGGACCGCCGTGTCGGGGAAGCGGAGCCGGGCGAGCTTGGCCACGTGCTGTGCCAGGTCCCCGGAGCGCTCCAGGTCGGCGCTCATGCGCAGCGAGGTGACCACGATGCGCAGGTCGGTGGCGACCGGCTGCTGGCGCGCGAGCAGCGCGATGGCACGGGCCTCCAGGTCGTGCTGGAGGTCGTCCACCTTCTGGTCGGCGGCGATGACGCTCTCGGCGAGCTTCAGGTCGGCGTCGAGCATGGAGGTCGTGGCCCGCCCGATGGCGGATCCGACCAGCCGGGCCATTTCGACCAGGCCTTCACCGATCGAGTCCAGTTCCTCGTGGTACGCGTCACGCATGTCTCGTGTCCCTCTCTCGACCTACTGCTACTGCCGTACTGCTGCCCGGGGCGGGCCGGTGCGGCCACTGGCCCCACGTTGCCACGGTGAACCCCCAACGCGACCGACTCCGGCATCACAAGTGAATCAGCACGGTCGTCAGGGTGAACTCTGGGCGACGACTGTTCGAGGTGCCACCCGAACGGCTGTGGAAGTGTTCCCTGACCTGCTTAACCTGGAGTCATGGACGTGAACGCGGCGGTCGCCGCAGCTGCAGCGATCGCCGGTCTTTGCACCGGTGTGATCGCGATGCTGGCGTTCCGCTGGAGCGAGCGCGACCAAGCCCGCCCCACCCGGAGCTCCATGCGCCCCGACATCAACGCGGTGCTCCCACCGGGAGTGGACACCGTCCTCTCCGTGCTCCGCTCCTCCGCCGTCGTGCTCGACGAGGGGGACGCGGTCGTCAAGGCCAGCTCGGCGGCATATGCCCTCGGCCTGGTCCGCGGCGGCAAGCTCGCCGTGGAGCCCATGCTCCACATGGCCCGCGACACCCGCCGCGACGGGGAGATACGACAGGTCGAGCTCGACCTGCCCCGGCGCGGCACCGGCCGCGGCGAGGCGCTCGCCGTCTCGGCGCGCGTCGCCCCGCTCGGCTCCCGCCTGGTGCTCCTCCTCGTGGAGGACCTCACCGAGGCCCGCCGCATCGAGGCCGTACGCCGCGACTTCGTCGCGAACGTGTCGCACGAGCTGAAGACCCCGGTCGGCGCCATCTCCCTGCTCTCCGAGGCCGTCATGGACGCCTCGGACGATCCCGAGGCCGTACACCGCTTCGCGGGCCGCATGCAGATCGAGGCCACCCGCCTGATCAACCTCGTACAAGAACTCATCGACCTCTCCCGGGTACAGAACGACGACCCGCTGGAGGACGCGGAGCCCGTCCGTGTGGACACGCTCGTGGCCGAGGCCATAGACCGCTGCCGCCACACGGCCTCCGCGAAACAGATCACCATGGCCGCCGGCGGCACCGCCGACCTGCGGGTATGGGGGAACCGGGGGCAGCTCGCGGCCGCCCTCGGGAACCTGGTCGAGAACGCCGTCAACTACAGCCCCGCCCGTACCCGCGTCGGCATCGCCGCGCGCCGGGTGACCGCGCCGGGTGGAGACTTGATCGAGATAGCCGTGACCGACCAGGGCATCGGCATCCCGGAAAAGGACCGCGAGCGCATCTTCGAACGCTTCTACCGTGTGGACCCGGCCCGCTCCCGCGCCACGGGAGGAACCGGCCTGGGCCTTGCGATCGTGAAGCACGTAGCGGCTTCGCACGGCGGGGAGGTGTCGGTATGGAGCTCGGAGGGCCAGGGTTCCACGTTCACCCTGCGACTCCCCGAAGCAGCCGCGCCGGCCCCGGCGACGGCCTCCGCACCCGCCCGCCCCCAGCTCGAACCTCACACCGCTCCAGCCATCCCTGCCCCGGAGGTCCTTCCGTGACCCGAGTGCTCGTCGTCGAGGATGAGGAATCCTTCAGCGACGCCCTGTCCTACATGCTCCGCAAGGAGGGCTTCGAGGTCGCGATCGCCGCGACCGGGCCCGACGGGCTCGACGAGTTCGAGCGCAACGGCGCCGACCTCGTCCTCCTCGACCTGATGCTCCCCGGCCTGCCCGGCACCGAGGTCTGCCGGCAGCTGCGCGGCCGCTCCAACGTCCCCGTGATCATGGTGACCGCCAAGGACAGCGAGATCGACAAGGTCGTCGGGCTGGAGATAGGAGCCGACGACTACGTCACGAAGCCCTTCTCCTCGCGGGAGCTGGTCGCCCGCATCCGCGCGGTCCTGCGCCGCCGCGGCGAGCCGGAAGAGGTCACCCCGGCCGCTCTCGAGGCGGGCCCGGTCCGCATGGACGTGGACCGCCACGTGGTCACCGTCGCCGGCGCGAAGGTGGACCTCCCGCTGAAGGAGTTCGACCTGCTGGAGATGCTGCTGCGCAACGCGGGCCGCGTCCTGACCCGCATGCAGCTCATCGACCGGGTCTGGGGCGCCGACTACGTCGGCGACACCAAGACCCTCGACGTCCACGTGAAGCGCCTGCGCGCCAAGATCGAGCCGGACCCGGGCGCCCCGCGCTACCTGGTCACGGTCCGCGGCCTCGGCTACAAGTTCGAGCCGTAAACCGGCCCGCGAGCACGGCCCGCGAGCACGGCCCGGAACACGAAGAACGGCCCCCGTCCGCATCGAGCGGACGGGGGCCGTTCCCGTTGGGTACGGTGCTGCGCGCCTCAGTGACCGGCGGACGGGGACCCGGAGGGGGAACCGGACGGGCTGCCCGAAGGCGAGCCCGAGGGGGCCCCGGAGGGGGATCCGGACGGCGTGGCCGCGGGCGAGCCCGAGGGGGTGCCGGACGGGGTGCCGGACGGGGTGGCGCCCGGGACGACCGCCACGGCGGTCGGGCCGTAGCCCTCGTACATGCCGGTGGCCGGGACGACGAAGCCGTCCAGCGCGACGTCGCCCGCGGTGCTGAGCTGGAAGACGATCTTCTGGACGTTGCCGTCCAGGACGGACTCGGCGCCCGCGACCACGGCGGAGGCGTTGCCCGTGCCGCCCAGGAGGACGGAGCCGCCGGCCGGGACGACCACCTTGGAGGCGCTGCCCGCGGGCTTCAGCGTCACCACGGCCTTGCTGCCCGGAAGCGTGATGGCGTCGAGCGTCTGGTCCTTGGTGCCGTTGTTGAACACCGTCGCGGAGACCGCGGCCGGGCCCTTCTTGTCCTTCTCCTGGGTGATGACCAAGGCGTTCTGGACCTTGATGTCGCCCTTGGTCACGGCGGCGTTGTCCGGCTTGACCTGGAGAGTCGGCGCGTCGTGACCCGCGGCGCAGGCGCCCAGCGAGACGATCGAGAAGGCGGCGGCGGTGGCGGCGAGGGCGCCGCGTCGAAGGCTGCGGCTCACGGGGGAGGCAACTCCTTGGACGTACGGAACGGAAGGGTGGACGCCTCGGAGCGGCGAAGTAAAGCCGCTCTAAGGATGTGTCAGCGCGCTTAGGTTACCGAGCCGCCGCCCCGCCCCCGCACCCGACCCTCCGCAGTGTGGGGCCGGGCCCCGACCGGGGTCCCGCCGTCACACGCGCCGCTCCCGTCACCGCGCCGCCGGGGCCGGGTGATCTTTCATTCGCAAAAGGCCCGCCCGCAAAGGCGGGCGGGCCTCCGGTGATCAATTTCGGGATTTCATCGAACACGGACCGGTGATCAATTCCGGGATTGGGCCGGAACGGACCCGTACGGGTGGCCGCCAGTCGAACGGAGTAGTTCGGTTTCCCGACCCCGAAACCGTCAAAACGGGACGTAGGTCACATCGTCGGGGGTCCCGGGCAGGTGTAACGTAGCCGTTTCGGCTGGTCCGCACAGCGGCTCCGACCTGCGAATACCCCCTTCCGTGGGCCTCTCCCAGCACGTTCCTGTCGCAGTTGTCAAGCCCTGAGATGGGCCCTGACCTGCGAAAACGCCATTCATAACGGTCGATTCTCGTGTTACCCTGGATAGCCACGGAAGGGGTACCTGTCACATGACGTTCAAGGTTGGCGACACCGTGGTCTATCCCCATCACGGGGCCGCGCTGATCGAGGCCATCGAAACTCGCCAGATCAAAGGCGTGGACAAGACCTACTTGGTGCTCAAGGTCGCCCAGGGTGACCTGACCGTTCGCGTCCCTGCGGACAATGCGGAGTTCGTAGGCGTTCGCGACGTAGTCGGCCAGGACGGGCTGGACCGGGTCTTCGAGGTGCTCCGCGCACCGTATGCCGAAGAGCCGACGAACTGGTCCCGGCGCTACAAGGCAAATCTGGAAAAGCTCGCTTCTGGCGATGTCATCAAGGTCGCCGAAGTCGTGCGTGACCTGTGGCGTCGTGAGCGTGAGCGTGGGCTCTCCGCAGGGGAGAAGCGCATGCTCGCGAAGGCGCGTCAGATCCTGGTGAGCGAGCTCGCGCTCGCCGAGAACACCAACGAGGACAAGGCCGAGGCCCTCCTCGACGAAGTGCTCGCGTCCTGACGCGATCTTCGTACGCTTTTGTCGTACACAGTTGTGCCGCGGTGCCCGATGACAAGGAGACTTGTTGCCGGGCGCTGCGGCATGTCTGCACCTGTGCGGCCTTGCCTGAACATCACTGGCCTGAACATCACTATCACTGGGCCTGACCATCACTGGCGTGCCGGGTCCGGGCAGCCGACTCGACCGGTCGTCACGGAAGGGGCGAGGGCGTCGCACCCGGCACCCTTCAGGCCATACCCATGTCGGCCGAAGTCACAAACCTGGCTCGGAGCTACTGATGTCTGACGAATCGCGCCCCCACCGCACCGCCGCGGTGATCCCGGCCGCCGGCCGCGGGGTCCGTCTCGGTCCCGGCGCCCCCAAGGCCCTGCGGACCCTGGGCGGCACCCCCATGCTCATCCACGCCGTACGCGCCATGGCGCGCTCCCGGGCGATCGCCCTCGTCGTCGTCGTGGCGCCGCCGGACGGCACCGCCGAGGTGCGCCGGCTGATCGACGAGCACGCCCTGCCCGAGCGCACGGAGATCCTGGTCGTCCCCGGCGGGGAGACCCGGCAGGCATCCGTACGCGCCGGCCTGGACGCGCTCCCGGCCGACGTCACGGCCGTCCTCATCCACGACGCGGCCCGCCCCCTGGTCCCCGTCGACACCGTCGACTCCGTCGTCGAGGCCGTCCGCGACGGCGCACCCGCCGTCGTCCCCGCGCTGCCGCTGGCCGACACCGTCAAGGAGGTCGAGCCCGGCCGGCCCGGCGAGCCCGAGCCGGTCGTCGCCACCCCCGTACGGGCCCGGCTGCGCGCCGTGCAGACCCCGCAGGGCTTCGACCTCGCCACGCTGCGGCTCGCGCACGAGAAGATCGCCATCAGCGGCGAGGGCGCCACCGACGACGCCGGCATGGTGGAGCAGCTCGGCGTCACCGTCGTCGTGGTCCCCGGCCACGAAGAGGCCTTCAAGGTCACCCGCCCGCTGGACCTCGTCCTCGCCGAGGCCGTACTCGCCCGCAGGAGGGCCACCGATGCCTACTAGCCCCGACGCCCCGCCGACCGTGCCGATGCCGCTCGTCGGCATCGGCACCGACGTGCACGCCTTCGAGGCCGGCCGCGAACTGTGGTGCGCCGGCCTGCTCTGGGAGGGCGAGGACGGCCTCGCCGGGCACTCCGACGGGGACGTCGCGGCGCACGCCGCCTGCGACGCCCTGTTCTCCGCCGCCGGCGTCGGCGACCTCGGCGCGCACTTCGGCACCTCCCGCCCCGAGTGGTCCGGCGCCGCCGGAGTCACCCTTCTGGCGGAAGCCGCCCGGATCGTCCGCGCCGAGGGCTTCGAGATCGGCAACATCGCCATCCAGGTGATCGGCGTACGCCCGAAGATCGGCAAGCGGCGCGAAGAGGCGCAGAAGGCGCTCGCCGCGGCGGCGGGCGCCCCCGTCTCCGTCTCGGGCACCACCACCGACGGACTGGGCCTCACCGGCCGCGCCGAAGGCCTCGCCGCCATCGCCACGGCCCTCGTCCACCGGACGAACCGGGCCTAGTACCCCGTACGGACACACCCCGCCCGCACCTCCGCGCCAACAATGCGGGCCCCGCGTACCGAAAGGGTCGCGGGGCACTGCTACAGGCGCACTACCCTGGATGCCGTGACTATTCGCCTGTACGACACCAGCGCCCGGCAGATCCGTGACTTCACCCCGCTCGTCCCGGGCTGCGTCTCGATCTACCTCTGTGGCGCCACCGTGCAGGCGGCTCCGCACATCGGGCACGTCCGCTCGTACCTGAACTTCGACATCGCGCGCCGCTGGTTCACCTACCGCGGTCTCGACGTCACCTTCATCCGCAACGTCACCGACATCGACGACAAGATCATCGGGAAGGCCGAGGACCAGGGCCGCCCGTGGTGGTCCATCGGCTACGAGAACGAGCGCGCCTTCAACGACGGCTACCACGCGCTGGGCTGCCTCCCGCCCACGTACGAGCCGCGCGCCACCGGGCACGTCCCCGAGATGATCGAGATGATGCGCGGGCTCATCGAGCGCGGCCACGCGTACGAGGCCGACGGCAGCGTCTACTTCGACGTGCGCTCCTTCCCCGGGTACCTGGAGCTGTCGAACCAGAACATCGACGACCTGCGCCAGCCCGCCGAGGAGGGCATCACCGGCAAGCGCGACCCGCGCGACTTCGCCATGTGGAAGGCCTCCAAGCCGGGCGAGCCCGACTGGGAGACCCCGTGGGGCCGCGGCCGTCCCGGCTGGCACCTGGAGTGCTCCGCGATGGCGCACAAGTACCTCGGCAGCGCCTTCGACATCCACGGCGGCGGGCTCGACCTGATCTTCCCGCACCACGAGAACGAGATCGCCCAGGCCAAGGCCTACGGCGACGAGTTCGCGAAGTACTGGATGCACAACGCCTGGGTCACCCTGTCCGGCGAGAAGATGTCCAAGTCCCTGGGCAACTCCGTCCTCGTCTCGGAGATGCTGAAGGTCTGGCGCCCGATCGTGCTGCGCTACTACCTCGGCACCCCGCACTACCGCTCGATGATCGAGTACAGCGTGGAGTCCCTGCGCGAGGCGGAGTCCGGCTTCGCGCGCATCGAGGGCTTCATCCAGCGCGTCATCGAGAAGGCCGGCGGCTCCGTCGAGCCCGCCGCCGAGGTGCCGCCGGCCTTCGCCGAGGCCATGGACGACGACCTGGGCGTCCCGCAGGCGCTCGCGATCATCCACACGACCGTCCGCCAGGGCAACAGCGCGCTCGCCGCCGACGACAAGGACGCGGCCATCGCGCGCCTGTCGGAGGTGCGGGCCATGCTGGGCGTCCTCGGACTCGACCCCCTCGACCCGCACTGGGCCGGCGAGGCGGACCGCGGGGAGGACCTCCACGGAGCCGTGGACACCCTCGTACGCCTGGTCCTGGAGCAGCGCGAGTCCGCTCGCGCCCGCAAGGACTGGGCCACCGCCGACGCCATCCGCGACCAGCTCCAGCAGTCGGGCCTGGTCATCGAGGACAGCCCCACCGGACCCCGCTGGACCCTCGGCCCGCGCTAGGCGCGTACCGCCGACAGGCCCTCCGGAGCAGTCCGACTGGCGCACTCGGATTGGGCCGCCCGGCGATCCGGGCGGCACACTCTTCATACGTACATATCGCAGCACCAACGAAATCAGGTAGAGGTCATGGCCGGGAACAGCCAGCGCAGGAACCGCCGCACGTCCAACAAGAAGGGCGCGACGGTCGGCAGCGGTGGCCAGCGGCGCAAGGCCCTCGAAGGCAAGGGCCCCACGCCCAAGGCCGAGGACCGCAAGAAGCACAAGGCCAACCGCATCGCGGGCGCCATGGCGCGCCAGGCGGCCAAGCGCCGCCCGGCCCCCCGCCGCGGCGGCCCCAAGGGCACCAGCGAGATGGTCGTCGGCCGCAACCCGGTCTTCGAGGCGCTGCGCGACGGCGTACCGGCCGTCACCCTGTACGTCCAGCAGTTCATCGACAACGACGAGCGCGTCCGCGAGGCCCTCCAGCTCGCGGCCGAGCGCGGCAACATCAACCTGATGGAAGCCCCGCGCCCCGAGCTCGACCGCCTCACCAACGGGCTCAACCACCAGGGCCTTGTCCTCCAGGTCCCGCCGTACGAGTACGCGCACCCGGAGGACCTCACCGCCGCCGCGTACGAGAACCACGAGGACCCGCTCATCGTGGCCCTCGACGGTGTCACCGACCCGCGCAACCTCGGCGCGATCGTCCGCTCCGTCTCCGCCTTCGGCGGCCACGGCGTGGTCATCCCCGAGCGCCGCGCCGCCGGCATGACCGCCGGTGCCTGGAAGTCCTCGGCCGGCACCGCCGCCCGTACCCCGGTCTCCCGGGTCACCAACCTGACCCGCGCCATCCAGGAGTACAAGAAGGCCGGCATCACCGTCGTCGGCCTCGCGGCCGAGGGCACCCACGAGGTCCACGAGCTCGAAGCGCTCGGCGGCCCCGTCGTCATCGTCGTCGGCTCCGAGGGCAAGGGCCTCGGCCGGCTCGTCGGCGAGAACTGCGACTACCTCGTGCGCATCCCGATGCCGGGCGGCGCCGAGTCGCTCAACGCCGGTGTCGCCGCGGGCGTCGTCCTCTACGAGGCCTCCCGCCGCCGTGCCACCCGTGGCCGCGCCTGAGCACCACCGCGGCCCCCGCTTGATCCACTTGGCTCACCGGACGTGACCCGTGAGCGTGCCACCCCGCCCCTTACGGGCGGGGTGGCTTGATTTGACGGGTCTCGGACACATCCCTGATGTCAAGGCAGTGTCCTAAACACTCATCACTCGGTTAGATGAGTGTGGACACCAGAACGCCAGGGTTCGACGACCAGCCCGCGCTGAGCATGGTCAAGGTGCCGTGCGACCCCGCACAGGTCATCGTCAACCACGCCAGCTTCCGCGTGCGGCTCGCACCGAGCCCCAGCGCGCGTCCCAGGCCCTCGGGCGCCCCGGGGCTCGCCCCGGTACTCGGCGGGGCCCTCGCGGCCGCCGGAGCCGGCGCCGCACGCCGCCGCCCCGTCGTCTGGAGCGGCAAGTCCGCCCCCGGCGACGCCGCCGCCAGCGCCGCCATGGGCGGCCTGCTCCAGGCCGTACGCGAGCACGGGCGCGGCCACGGCCGCGACGAGTACGACGGCGGCGCCACCCAGACCATCCCGCGCATCGACCTCGCCCACGACCTCGCGGACGACACGCTCGCCACCCCGACCGTCATCGGCCAGCGCAGCTACGGCGACGCCGAGGAAACCCGGCTGCAGCCCGTGGTGGGGGGTCTCTCCCACCCCCACGAGGCCTACGACGGCACCTACTCCGAGGGCAGCGGGTCCGCGGACTCCCGCCGGGCCCAGGGCGACGCCCGCGCGCAGGCCTCGTACTACCCCGGCCGCCGCATGAACCTCGGCGTCGTGCTGCTTCCGCTGCGCGTCTTCCTCGGCTTCATCTCCATCTACGCCGGCATGGGCAAGCTGTGCGACCCCGTCTACTTCGACGGCGGCGAGCGCGGCTCCATGGTGACCTGGCTGCACACCCTGCAGCCGTGGGCCCTCGCCGAACCGCTGCGCGACTTCGCGCTGGCCCACCCGGTCGGCGCCGGTCTGAGCGTGGCCTTCCTCCAGGTCATCGTGGGCGTGCTGACGGTCTTCGGCCTGTGGCAGCGGTTCGCCGCCTGCTTCGGGGCGCTGCTGTCCGCCGCGCTGCTGATGACGGTGAGCTGGAAGACCGTCCCCGCCTACGACGCCCCCGACATCATCTACCTCGCCGCCTGGAGCCCGCTGATCATCGCGGGCGCCCCCGTCTACTCCCTGGACGGCCGCCTCGCGAGCGAGGCCTGGCGCACCCTGGGCCCGCGTTCCGAGGTCTGGCGGCTGCGCCGCCGGGTCCTGCGCCGCGGGGCCGTCATGGCCAGCGTCATCTGCGGGCTCACCCTGCTCGTCGGCTCGCTCCTCGGCGGCGCCGTCCGCTCCACCACCGTCGTCACCGTGCCGGGACCGGGCGAGGCCCCGAGCAACTACCTGCCCGGGCGGCCGCTGCCGAGCACCTCCAAGCAGCAGCAGCCCGCGACGCGTTCCACCTCCCCGAAGCAGACCGTCAAGCCCTCGGCCGGAGCCTCCTCCCCGGCGGCCAAGGCCAGCCGCGGCGCCGCCGGTTCGAGCTCCCCGACGGCCGGCTCCGGCTCGCCCAGCGCGACCCGCGGCGCCACCAGCGGCAGCAGCAGCAAGAGCCCGCGCAGCACCCCCCGCCAGTCCACCCCGCAGAAGCCCCCGGCCAGCTCCACGGGGACCCGCGGCGGCGGGTCCACCGGGGGAGCGGGCAGCACCGCGCCCAAGAAGCCCGACCTGCTGGGCGGACTGCTCGGCAACTGAGGGGCGGCCCGCGCGGGCGGCACGCAGGAGACGCGAAGAGGCGAGAACAGACACGAAGAGACGCGAACAGACGCGAAGAGGGGCCCGGTACGCGAGAGCGTGCCGGGCCCCTCTTCCTTCGCGTACGGGCCGTGGAGGCGCTACGTGGCCTTCTGCGCGGCCAACTCCCGCGCCGCCTCGGTGAGGTCCTTCGCCGTGTCGATCGCCCGCCAGTAGGCCCCCTGGGGCAGCGGGAAGCCCGCGAGGCGCCGCTCACGGGCCAGGCGGGGGAACGTCGTGCGCTCGTGGTCCCCCAAATCCGGCAGCAGGGCCGCGAATTCGGGACCGAAGACGTACACGCCGGCATTGACCGGGTACGGGGACTGCGGCGCCTCGATGAAGTCCAGTACGTGCCCGTACTCGTTGATCTCCACCACGCCCCAGGGGATGCGCGGCCGGGCGAGCGCGAGGGTCGCGGTGGCGCCGCGCTCGGCGTGGAAGGCCGCCATCTCGCGCAGCGAGAACCGGGTCCACACGTCGCCGTTGGTCGCGTACCAGGAGCGGTCGGGGTACGGGAGGTGGCGGGCGGCGTACTTCAGGCCGCCGCCCCGGCCCAGCGGCTCGTCCTCCACGACGGTGGTCACGCGCAGCGGCAACGGCGCCTCGGCCAGCCACTGCTGGAGCACCTCGGCGAGGTGCCCGCAGGACACCACGGCGTCCGTCACCCCCTCCGAGGCCAGCCACGCGAGCTGGTGCCCGATGATCGGCAGCCCCGTACCGGGGATCTCCACCATCGGCTTGGGACGGTCGTCCGTGTACGGCCGCAGCCGCGAACCCTGGCCCCCCGCCAGGACAACCGCCTGGGTCGGGGAGGCCGGGAACGCGGCCGCGTGGGGTCGGTCGGAAGGCCCGGAGCCTTCGGAACGCTCGGAATCGGTCATGTTCTCGGTGTCCGGGTGCGGAAGGGCGTGCGGCGGCGGCCGTCAGCCCATGGAGGCGACGCCGGACGCGTACGCGGTGTCGCACACCGGCCGCGCGAACGACTGGGCCTTCGTGGGCCCGTAGGCGTCCACCGCGGCCCGCCCGAGGGCGCGGGCGATCCCCACGCAGTGCTCGGCGAGGGACGGCCGCCGGTCGACCTCCTGCTGGAGGTGGGTGAGGACGTCACCCGGCTGCTCGCCCTGCTGGATCTCGCTCAACAGCTTTTCGCGCAGCACGTCCTGGGCGGCGCGCGGCTTCGCGGGGACGGAGACGTCCTCGGCGGACGCGGTCAGGATCTGGGAGGGGGTGTTGTCCGCCCAGGGGACCATGGTGACCGCGAGGGTCCCGGACAGGACCAGGACGACGGGCAGGACCAGGGCGAGGGATCGGCCGATACGGCGGGCAGTGTGGGTCACGAGGGCGAGAGTAGCGCTCGGTGAAGATATGGCGACATTTAGTCACCCGGTCGGGGGATGGTTCGACGTGGCTTTTCGAATTAAGGGTTGACGCTTGGGGCCGAATGGCCCGATCTGCCGGACCTCGCGGGGGACTTCGGACCGGACCGCGGACCTGGGCACGGGCCCGGCCGCGCGGAACTCGCGCCGAAGGGGCGCCCCTTGACGGGACGCCCCTTCGGCGGCTGTGGAAGCGTACGTGCCGGGTCAGCCGGAGAGGCGGGCACCCGAGGAGGTCGAGAACACGTGGATCTCGGCGGCGCGCGGCACCACGTGCAGCGTGGAGCCCTTCTCGGGCACGTTGCGGCCGCTCACGCGGACCACGATGTCCTGCGAACCCTCGGAGTGCGAGGTGGAACCGTAGACGTACCCGTCGGCGCCCAGCTCCTCGACGACGTTCACGGTGATGGTCAGACCGCCCGTGTCACCGATGTCGAAGTGCTCCGGGCGGACGCCCACGGTCACCGTGCGGTCGCCCGCGTCGGCGGCGGCGGACAGCGCCTCGCGCGACACCGGGACGACGCTGTCGCCGAACTTGACGCCGCCGTCGGTGATCGGGACCTCGACGAGGTTCATGGCCGGCGAGCCGATGAAGCCGGCGACGAAGAGGTTCGCCGGGCGGTCGTACATGTTGCGCGGGGTGTCGACCTGCTGCAGCAGACCGTCCTTGAGCACGGCCACGCGGTCGCCCATCGTCATGGCCTCGACCTGGTCGTGGGTGACGTAGACGGTGGTGATGCCCAGGTCGCGCTGGAGGGCCGCGATCTGCGTACGGGTGGACACGCGGAGCTTGGCGTCGAGGTTCGACAGCGGCTCGTCCATGAGGAACACCTGCGGCTTGCGCACGATCGCGCGGCCCATCGCGACGCGCTGGCGCTGACCGCCGGAGAGCGCCTTCGGCTTGCGGTCGAGGTACTGGGTCAGGTCCAGCATCTTCGCCGCGTCCTCCACCTTCCTGCGGATGGTGGCCTTGTCCTCGCCGGCGATCTTGAGCGCGAAGCCCATGTTGTCGGCGACGGACATGTGCGGGTACAGCGCGTAGTTCTGGAACACCATCGCGATGTCCCGGTCCTTGGGCGGCAGGTGCGTGACATCGCGGTCACCGATGCGGATGGAACCGCCGTTGACGTCCTCCAGGCCGGCCAGCATGCGCAGCGAGGTGGACTTGCCGCAGCCGGAGGGGCCGACGAGGACGAGGAACTCGCCGTCCGCGATCTCCAGCTCCAGCTGGTCGACGGCGGGCTTGTCGCCGCCGGGGTACAGACGGGTCGCCTTGTCGAACGTGACAGAAGCCATGGTGATGAATCCCTTCTACCGGCAGGAACGTGCCGGACGATCCGAGTGGAAGGTCTAGTCCAGTGGACTGGACTCGGCCCGACGCTACCCGCCCGCGCCGTTCCTGTCAGCACCTGGACCCGGATGAGTTCCGGTGCGTTTCCACCCGTGGAGCCGGCCGTCGGGGTGGCTGTCAGAGGCGGCTGCTTTCATCGCGGGCATGACCATCTACGACGTGACCCGCGCGCTGCCGGACATCGAGACGCTGCGCGACCGCTGCCGGGCGATGGCGGCGCTGGAACTGGTGATCAGCGGCGAAGAGGACGACGGCTACTTCGCCTACGACCCGAAGTGGGGCCCGGGCGAGGAGGCGGCACTGATGGACAACGGCTCCGGCGACGACTACGCGATCGTCTTCACGGCCGACGGGGTCTTCGGGCACGGCTTCGACCACGAGTCGGTGATGAGCCCGTGGGCGGACACGGACAACGAGGACGGGTGGCCGGGCCTGACCGAGGGCATACCGAAGGCCTTCCGGCCGTACCTGGAGGAGCCGGCGTTCTGCGTGGACGGCGTGCTCAACGCCACCGCCGTGTTCTGGCGCGAGACCGGCGACACGCAGTGGCGCGCGGGCGAGGTGGAGTTCCCGGAGGGCAAGTCCGACCCGGACGGCGCGGACTACCTCTTCGAGCTGCTCGTGGCGGGCACCCCGGAGGCCTACCGCGACTTCGCCGAGGACTACTACGAGACCGACCTGCCCCTGGAGGCGGTCCGCCACGTGTGGGAGCTGCGCCCGCTCACCCAGGCCGTCGTGGACGCCCTCAACCCGGGTCTCCCGCTGGCGGCGGTTGCCCCGCGGGTGGCACGGGCGGGGTATCCGGGGGCGTGAGGCGGGCCGCCGGCGGGGGCCCCGGCCACCGGAAAGTTCTTCGCTGAGCGGTCGGGGCGATGTGTAGAGTGAAGGCGATTCCGTGCCGCGCACGGAGTCGCCACGCCTCCTTAGCTCAGTCCGGCCAGAGCAACGCACTTGTAATGCGTAGGTCGTCGGTTCGAATCCGACAGGGGGCCCCATCGGAAGGCCCCGGGCGGTTGCCCGGGGCCTTCTTGCGCGGGCGCGTCAGCCGCGGCCCGAGATGCGGTCCGCCAGGCGGGCCAGGGGGGTGGTGGCCGGGGTGTGGGTGGTGGATTCCCGGCGGTCCGCCTCGCGGTAGGCGGCGTACAGGGCCTGGACGCCCAGCCAGCGGAAGGGTTCCGGTTCCCAGCGGCGGACGCGGTGGTTGACCCAGGGGAGGGTCGTGAGGTCCGTCCTGTCGTTCAGGACCAGGTCGCGCAGGGTACGGGCCGCGAGGTTGGCCGTGGCCACGCCGGAGCCCACGTAGCCGCCGGCCCAGCCGAGGCCCGTCGTGGTGTCGAGGGTGACCGTGGCGCACCAGTCGCGGGGGACGCCCAGGACTCCCGACCAGGCGTGGGTGATCTCCACGCCGGTGAGGGCCGGGAAGAAGGATTCGAGGAGGCGGGTGAGGGACGTGATCGTGGCCGGCTGGGTGCGGCCGTCGTTGTCGGTGCGGGAGCCGTAGCGGTACGGGACGCCGCGGCCGCCGATGGCGATGCGGTCGTCGGCCGTGCGCTGGGCGTACATGTAGGCGTGCGCCATGTCGCCGAGGGTGGAGGCGTCGGACCAGCCGATCTGGGACCAGGTCTCCGGGGGGAGCGGGGCCGTCGCGATCATCGAGGAGTTCATCGGGAGCCAGGAGCGCTTCTGGCCCTTGAGGGCGGCGGTGAAGCCCTCCGTGCAGCGCAGCACGTACGGGGCGCGGACCGTGCCGTACGGGGTGAGGGCGCGGCGCGGGGCGATCTCCGTGACGGGGGTGGACTCGTGGATGACGACGCCGAGCCGTTCGCAGGCGGCGGCCAGGCCCTTGACCAGTTTCAGGGGGTGGATGCGGGCGCCGTGCGGGGTCCAGGAGGAGCCCACGGCGTCCGCGACGTCGATGCGGGCGCGGGTGTCGGTGGCGTCGTAGAGCTCGCGGTCCGTCTCGCCGAAGGCGAGTTCGGCGGCGTGGAAAGCCTTGAGGCGCGACAGCTGGGCGGGCGTGCGGGCCACTTCTAGGACTCCGCCGCGGTGGATGTCGGCGTCGACGCCCTCCTTGGCGGCGGTGTCGATGACCTCGGTGACGGTCTCGTTCATGGCGTGCTGGAGGCGCTGGGCGGCCTGATGGCCGTGCAGGGTGGCGTAGCGGTCGCGGCCGGCGATGCCGTTGTAGAGCCAGCCGCCGTTGCGGCCGGAGGCCCCGTAGCCGCAGAACTTCTGCTCCAGGACGGTGACGCGCAGGTCGGGGGCGGCGGTCTTGAGGTAGTACGCGGTCCACAGGCCGGTGTAGCCGCCGCCGACGATGACGACGTCGGCCGTGGTGTTGCCGGTGAGCGGGGCGCGCGGTGGGTGGGCGGGGGCGGTCTCGTCCGTCGCGTACCAGAAGGAAATGCCGCCGTTGATCGTCATGGGGGAGTTGCTACACGGGGTGGTGGAGGGGTGTCCAGGGGCGTGCTGTCGGGTTTCGGGGGCCGGGGGGTGGCCGGATGGCTGATGTGGGCGGCGCGGATCCTTCTTAAGGTGGAGCGGGGATTTTGTCAGGTTTTTGGGTGAGAGGTACGGGTTCGTATGGCGCGGGTGGTGAGGGCGGGGCGGCTGATCGCGGGGCGGCTGATCGCGGTGGTCGCGTCCGTGGCCCTGTTGGGCGGGGCGGTCGTCGGGTGCGGCTCCGGGCCGGGTGCGGGGGAGGCCGTGACCGCCTCCGAGGTGCCGGTGCGGACCAGCCCGATCGCCGGGCAGCTCGCGGGGCTGCCGGCGGTGGTGGACGGGGCGAAGATCGTGGTGGGGAAGCCGGACGCGCCGCGCACCGCGCAGGTGCTGGTGGACCCCAGGTGCGGTCACTGCGCGCGGTTCGAGGCGACCGGCGGGGAGTCGCTGCTGAAGCTGGCGGCGGCCGGGCAGGTGAAGATCGAGTACCTGCTGGCCTCCTTCCTCGACCGGGACGGCGCGAGCGGTTCGGTCCGGGCGGTCAACGCGCTGCGCGCGTCGGCGGACGCGGGGAAGTTCGCGGAGTACCACGCGGCCGTCTTCGCCAGTCAGCCGAAGGGGAGGTTCACGGACGAGCTGCTCCTGAAGATCGCGGACCGGGTCCCGGGGCTGCGCGGGGCGGACTTCGACGCGGCGGTGAAGGGGCGGAAGTACGCGGGGTGGGTCGCCGAGGCGGAGCGGGCCTTCGAGGCGACGCATGCGCAGGGGACGCCGATGGTGCTGGTGGAGGGGAAGCCGGTCGGGTCGAGGGACGGGTCGCTGTTCGACGCGGAGGCGTTCACGCGGGCGCTGAGCGGTGTGGGGATCGGGGCTTCCGCCTAGGGGCTGTCCTGGCCGTCCCTTTGACGGGGGTGTCTCGGCCGTCCCCTTCGGGTCTCGTCCGCGTGGCTTCGGGGCCGGGGGGTCCCTTCGGGAGGGTGAAGCGCGCGCGGCTCGGGTGGAGTTGATGCATGGTCAGGCGTGATCGGTTTCGAGCTAGAGTAGGCGTTTCCAGCCAACATCCGTTCCCTGGGGGATCCTTGCGTTTCAAGACCGGCCTCGTCGTCACCGCCGCGGCTCTGGCCACGCTCCTCACTCCGCTCATCGCCAGCCCCGCGGCCGCGGGCAACCTGGTCAGCGATGAAAGCATCTCGACCAACGCGTACTACGGGCGCATGGCCTGGCAGTGGAGGATCAACCCCTACCGTCTCGACCCGATCGCGGTCATCGCCGAGGACCGGGCGACCGACGGCTACCGCATCGGCATCCGCCTCGTCACCGGCGGCGAACTCGGCAAGAAGACCTGGTCGATGCGGATCGTGCCCACCGGCCAGACGCACGCCGAGTGGCAGACGTACCTGGAGGCCGGCTGGATCGACTACGCCTACTTCCAGGTCTGCAAGATCAACGCCAGCAGCGGCGCGGTCGCGAGCTGCCACGACTCCAAGGTGATGCAGAACCCGTTCGACGACTCCAGCGTGTAGGAGGGCGGGCGGCGAAGGGGTGTCACCCGCATGCGGGTGACACCCCTCTCGCATGTCCGGAACCGTCCGCCCCGGGGCCCATCGGCCCGCCTTAGGGTCGGGCCATGGACGGTGCGTCGGCGGGTGGTTCGGGTGGCTCGGGTGGTTCGGGTGGTTCGGGAGGGAGTGGGTTCGGCGGGGTTCCGGCGCCGTTCGCGCGGGCGCAGGTGCGGGACAACGGCGCCGCCGGGCGGGAGTTCGTCGACGCGCTGCCCGGGCGGGTGGCCGCTTTCCTGGAGCGGTGGGAGCTACGGGTCACCGGGCCCGGGATGTACGGGGTGACGGCCCTGGTGCTGCCGGTCGTACGGGCCGACGGGACCCCGGCCGCGCTGAAACTGCCGGCGCTGGACGAGGAGAACGCGCAGGAGGCGCTCGCGCTGCGCGCATGGGCCGGGGAGGGCTGCGTACGGCTGCTGGCGGACGACGCGGAGACCGGCACGCTGCTGCTGGAGCGCCTCGACGAGGGCCGGCCGCTGTCCGGCCTGGCCGTACGGGACTCCGCGCGGGCGGTGGGGCTGCTCGGCGGGCTGCTGGCCCGGCTGACGGCGGTCCCGGCGCCGGCCGGGGTGCGGCGGCTCGGGGACGTGGCGGCGGCGATGCTGGAGGCGGCGCCGGGGGCGCTGGCGCGGCTGGGGGACGGCCGGGAGCGGGGGCTCGTCGCGGACTGCGCGGCGGCCCTCGCGGAGGTGGCCGGGGAGCCGGGGGACCGGCTGCTGCACTGGGACCTGCACTACGACAACGTCTTGGCGGCCGGGCGCGAGCCGTGGCTGGCCATCGATCCGAAGCCGCTCGCGGGCGATCCGGGGTTCGAGCTGCTGCCGGCGCTGGCCAACAACTTCCGTGCGCACGAGGTGCGGTGGCGGTTCGAGGCGCTCGCGGAGGCGGTGGGCGCGGACCGGGAACGGGCGCGGGCCTGGACGCTGGGCCGGGTGCTGCAGAACTGCCTGTGGGACGTGGAGGACGGGGACCGGCCCGCGGGGCGGCAGCTGAGGATCGCGGAGGAGCTGCTGGGGCGGAGCGGGCGGAGCGGGCGGGGCGGGCCGCGCGGGAGGGGCCGGCGCGGTGGCTCGTAGGGTGCAGGCATGATCCGTAGCGCCGTCGTCAGCGACGTACCCGTCATCCAGGCCATGATCCGCGAGCTCGCGGAGTACGAGAAGGTGCCGCACGAGGCGCGCGCCACCGAGGAGCAGTTGCGGGAGGCGCTCTTCGGGGAGCGCCCGGCGGCCTTCGCGCACCTCGCGGTGACCGAGGAGGGCGAGGCGGTCGGGTTCTCCCTGTGGTTCCTCAGCTTCTCGACGTGGCGCGGGGTGCACGGGATCTACCTGGAGGACCTGTACGTCCGCCCGGGCGTGCGCGGCGGAGGCCACGGGAAGGCGCTGCTGCGGGAGTTGGCGCGGATCTGCGTGGAGCGCGGGTACGAGCGGCTGGAGTGGTCGGTCCTGAAGTGGAACGAGCCGACGATCTCCTTCTACGAGGCCCTGGGTGCGCGCCCGCAGGACGAGTGGTCGGTGTACCGGCTGACCGACGGGGCGCTGGCGGAGCTCGGGGGCGCGTAGCCGGGGGCCCTCAGGGTTCCAGGACGACCTTGCCGGTGGTCGCGCGGGTCTCCAGGTCGCGGTGGGCCGCGGCGGCTTCGGCGAGGGGGTAGCGCTGGAGGGCTGGGCGCAGGCGGCCGGCGGCGGCCTCGGCGAGGGCGCGGGTTTCGAGGAGGCGCAGGGGGTCCTCGCCGCCGGCCCGCCGGAGCATGGCGGGGCCGAGGACGTTCCGCGTGGTGATGCCGCGGGCGTCGAGGGCGGCCTGCTCGGTGGCGGTGAGGGCGAGGGGGCCGCCGGACCAGCCGAAGACGAGGTGCTGCGCGCCTTCGCGGAGCAGGCCGAGTGCGGTGCGGGCGACGGCGCCGCCGACGGAGTCGAACAGGACGGTGGCGCCTTCGGGGTGGTGGGCGCGGACCTTGTCGGCCCAGTCCGGGGCGGTGTAGTCGACGGCGAGGTCGGCGCCGTTGGCGGTGGCCCGGGCGGTCTTGGCGGGGCCGCCGGCGAGGGCGACGACGGTGGCTCCGGCGTGCCGGGCGTACTGGACCAGCAGGGTACCGATGCCGCCGGCGGCGGCCGGGACCAGGGCGACGGAGCCGGGGCCGAGCTCGGCGAACTGCAGGATGCCGAGGGTGGTGCGGCCGGTGCCGATCATGGCGACGGCGGTGGCGGGGTCGAGGCCGGCCGGGACGGGGTGCAGCCGGGCGGCGTCGGCGACGGCGTACTCGGCGTAGCCGCCGGGGGCGAATCCGAGGTGGACGACGACGGCCTGCCCGAGCCATCCGGTGTCCGTGCCGGGGCCGATCGCCTCGACGGTGCCGGCGACTTCGCGGCCGGGGACGGTCGGCAGTTCGGGCAGGGGCGCGGGCGGGCCCTGGACACCGCGGCGCAGGGCGGTGTCGAGGAGGTGGACTCCGGCGGCGGCGACGGCGATGCGGACCTGGCCGGGGCCGGGGACGGGGCGGGGGACGGACTCGTGGGTGAGGTTCTCGGCGGGGCCGAACGCGTGGAGGCGGACGGCGCGCATGACGGGAGTGGCGGGCGTGGTGGGGGCGGGAGTGGCGGGCGCGGCGGGCGCGGCGGGCGTGGCGGTCCTGGTGGTGGTCATGGGGAAAGGGTCCGATTTCAAGTGGGGTTGAGGTCAAGGGGCCAGGGTTGTCGGTGGGGTCCGTCAGGATGGGGGGATGGCGCGAAACGGGCAGCAGCAGACGGTGAAGGCGGCGCGGCGGCCGGAGGTGCGGCTGCCGGAGCTGGGCGGGTGGCAGGACGCGGGGCAGGAACTGGAGCCGGACGGGGACTACGACGGGCTGGAGCTCGTCGAGGTGGACCTGGCGGGCGGGGACGGGCGGGGGGCCCGGTTCATGGACTGCGCGCTACGGCGCTGCGTGCTGGACGAGACCGGGCTGGCAAAGGTACGGATCCTGGACTCGGTGCTGGACGGCGTCCGCGGGGTGGGGACGGACCTGTCCGGGGCCTCGCTGCGCGACGTGGAACTGCTGGACGCCCGGCTGGGCGGGGTGCAGTTGCACGGGGCGGTGCTGGAGCGGGTGCTCGTGCGCGGGGGCAAGATCGACTACTTGAACCTGCGCACGGCGCGGCTCAAGGACGTGGTCTTCGAGGGGTGCGTGCTGGTGGAGCCGGACTTCGCGGGCGCGGTGCTGGAGCGGGTGGAGTTCCGGGACTGCGAGGTCCGGGGGGTGGATTTCACGGGGGTGCGGATGGCTGACGTGGACCTGAGGGGGGCGCGTGCGCTGGAGATCGCGCGGGGGGTGGATGCGCTGGCCGGGGCGGTGATCAGCGCGGGTCAACTGTTCGAGCTGGCTCCGGCGATGGCTGCGCAGCTGGGGCTGAGGGTGGTTCCGTAGCGGGGCGGCCCGGCGCGGGGCGGCGGGTTGCGGACACGGTGCTGCGGTGGGGTGCCGTGGTGGGGTGCCGTGGGGCGCGGGCGCGGGCTCCATCCCCCTTCAGCTGCGTCCCGTCGGGCGGATCACGGGTACGGCACGGCCAGTGCGGGTCGTTCCAGCGGTCGGCATCCGCGAGGCCGAGCAGCCGCACGGTGTGGAGGATCTCTTCGGGGGCGCCGTGGGCGCGGAGGCGTGCGGGCGCGTGGCTCGCGAGCCAGTCGGTCAGTTCCGTGCGCACGGCTTCCTCCTCCTCGTCCTCGGAGAAGGTCCATGTGGACCAGGGGAGCTCTTCGCACAGGAGGTCCCGTTGCCATGCGGGGAGCGTGTCGGCGAGGTGCTGGTCCGCGACCGGGTGGCGGACGGTCTCCCAGTCCGCGAGCCAGGGGCCGATGCCGCCGGAGGCCTCGGTGCATGTCTGGAGGACCTCGTGCGCGGGGATGGCGGGATGCGGGGTGAGGAGGGTGTGGGCCCACCAGGCGTGCAGGAACTCCGCCACGGCCGCGCTCTGCGGCGCGGGCCACTGCTGCCATGCGCCGCGGTGGAACGAGATGCCGACCCGGTCGATCTCCCCCGCGTGGGCGCCGAGACCGGCGGTCAGTTCGCGGGCGAACTGCGGCAGGACGCGGCGCAGCACGGCGCCGTGGTCGTTCCAGTCGGGGGCGCTCCAGGTGCGGTGCAGGAGGTCGGGGTCGAGGTCGTCCGTGCCGGGGAGCTTCAGCAGGGCGAGCTCTTCGGGGCTGCCCCAGTGGCAGTCGCACTGGACCTCGCCGGCCGGGGCGGTCATCCCGCGGAAGACGACGGCGAGGCGGTCCAGCGCCCGGTCGAGCCGCAGCCGGGCGGCGGGGGCGGCCGCGGCCGCCGGGTCGAAGCCGGGGGTGGGGGCGGGGTCGGTCATGGTCGGCGCTGCCTCACGGGGACTCCGGGCCGGTCGGGCCCGAAGGGAGCGACCTTACCTGCTGGCCGTACGGGGCGGCCGGTGCCCGGCCTCCGGGTGGCGGAGAGGCAGCCTGGCAGGCCCGTGGCGGGCAGGCCCGTCTGCCGGGCAGGTTCGTGGCCGGCAGGTCCGCGGCCCGGCGGGCCGTGCCCGGCAGGCCCGTGTCTGGGTAGGTCTGTGGCCCGGTAGGCCCGGGACGGGCCGGACCTGGCCCGGGGGCCCGGGGGTTAGGCCGGGACGCGGGGGAAGCGGGACTGGAGGGTCCAGATGATCGGGTTGTCGGCCAGGCCGTCGTGCATGTCGACGAGGTCCGCGATCACGTCGTGGAGGAAGTCCCGGGCTTCGCGGCGCAGCAGGCGGTGGCTGAAGGTGAGGGGGGCCTCCTCCGACGGCATCCAGTCGGCCTCGACGTCGACCCAGCCGAAGCGGCGCTCGAAGAGCATGCGGTCCGAGGACTCGGTGAAGTCGATCTCCGCGTACTGCCGGCCGGCCGCGCGGCTGCCGCGCGGGTCCTGGTCGAGCTGCTCGACGATGTCGCACAGCGCCCAGGCGAAGTCCAGTACGGGCACCCATCCCCAGGCTGTGGACACTTCCCGGTCCGCGGTGGTGTCGGCGAGGTAGACGTCCCCGCAGAACAGGTCGTGGCGCAGCGAGTGGACGTCCGCCGAGCGGTAGTCGGTCTGCGGGGGGTCGGGGAAGCGCCGGGAGAGGGAGTAGCCGATGTCGAGCACGTACCCGATGGTGTCATGGGCGGGGTGGGGGTGCCCCACGCGTCCCATGTGGACCGTGCCGACCACGCCGACCACGCCGACCATGCCGACCATGCCGACCATGCCGACCATGCCGACCGTGCGTTCTCCGGGTGGAGGGGGTGCGGGGCCGGGGATCAGAGTTCCTGATGCCCCCGGGGGGTGTCGGGTTGGCCGGATTAAGCTCGGCGCGTCCGGGGGGTCGTGGCGAGAGGGGACGGGCGTGGGGGGAGCCGGGGGGCAGGGGGAGGCCGTGGTGGACGGAGTGCTGCGCGAGCGCCACCGGCTCGCGGCCGAACTGCACGACACCGTGGCGCAGGGGCTGACCAGCATGCACCTGTTGCTCGACGCGGCCGACCGGGAGTGGACCCGGGAGCCGGTCCAGGCCCGGCGGCTGGTCCGGCAGGCCGCCGCCGCGGCGCGCGAGAACCTCGCCGAGGCCCGGCGCATCATCCACGACCTGGCTCCGGCGGAGCTGGAACGGGCGGCCCTGGCCGATGTCCTGCGCGAGCTGTGCGCCGGGACGGACGGGGCCCGGTTCCGGCTGGAGGGGGAACCCCGGCCGGTGCCGGGCAGGGCCGAGGCCGCGGTGCTGCGGGCGGCCCAGGGCGCCCTGGCCAACGTACGGCGGCACGCGCGGGCCTCGGCCGTCGTGGTGACCCTGACCTACCAGCCGTACGTGCTCGCCCTGGACGTGTGGGACGACGGCGTCGGCTTCGACTGCGATCCGGCCGACGCCGGCGCCGACATCGGCGCGGGCTCCGGTGGCGCGGCCGCGCGCCCGGGTGGGGACGGGCTGCGGCTGCTGCGCCGCCGCATCGCGTACCTGGGGGGCACGGCGACGGTGGAGAGCAGTCCGGGCGGGGGAGGGACGGTGGTGTCGGTCTGCGTGCCCGCGCCCCCGGGGCCGGTATGACTCCGGCTCCGGTGCGGATCCTGCTGGTGGACGATCATCCCGTCGTGCGGGCGGGGCTGCGGGCGCTGCTCGGCGGGTGCCCCGAGTTCGAGGTGTGCGGTGAGGCCGCGGACGGGGGCTCCGCGCTGCGGATGGTGCGCGAACTGGGCCCCGAGCTGGTGCTGATGGACATCCGGATGGGCCCGGGGATGTGCGGGGTGGAGACCACGCGCCGGATCGGGCGGCTGCCCGCGCCGCCCCGGGTGGTCGTGCTCAGCAGTTACGAGTCCGACGCGTACGTCGTACGGGCCGTGGAGGCGGGTGTGGCGGGGTACCTGCTGAAGGGGTCCCCGCCCGACCTGCTGTTCCAGGCGCTGCGGACGGTGGCGTCGGGGGAGTCCGCGCTGTCGCCCTCGGTGGTCTCGCGGCTGATGAGCCGGTACCGGGCGCCGAGTGCGGCGCTGACGGCCCGGGAGACCGAGATCCTGGAGCTGATCGCGACGGGCCGCTCCAACCGGGAGATCGGCTCGGCCCTGTTCATCAGCGGGACGACGGTCAAGACGCACCTCGTGCACGTCTACGAGAAGCTCGGGGTGGAGAACCGTACGGCGGCCGTGCGCGCGGCCGTCGACCGGGGGCTCATCGGGCTGGGGTGAACCCCGGGACGGGCCGGGTCAGTTCGGGTACGCGATCTGGACCGCGGTGCCGTTGTACTGCCAGAGCGGGGAGAAGACGCGCTTGCGGATCTTCCAGACGCCGGCGGACTTCACGTACTCGTCGCGGTAGCGGATGCCGCGTACGACGACGGTCTCCGGGGCGGTGGCGGTGGCCGGGTAGACGAGCTGGGCGGTGGCGTGGCTGTCGCCGGTCGCGGTGTACCGGCCGGTGACGCGGATGTAGGCGTTGGCCGTGACGTGGGTGGAGTAGCCCCAGGCCGCCGCGCCGTCGAGGTTGGCGACGACCGCCTCGATGCCGGACTTGACGATGCCGGCGGTGCCGTCGGG
Organism: Streptomyces sp. NPDC002104; assembly: GCF_053593795.1. Taxonomy (NCBI): domain Bacteria; kingdom Bacillati; phylum Actinomycetota; class Actinomycetes; order Kitasatosporales; family Streptomycetaceae; genus Streptomyces; species Streptomyces sp. NPDC002104. Next base: position 91,576 of record NZ_JBSFDF010000019.1, read on the forward strand.
GTGGGCCATCACGGTGAGGGTGGCGTCGTCGGTGAAGAGGGTCCGGAAGACCGTCTTGTCCTTGGTGTCCACGGCGAAGAGGTAGGTCTCCAGCAGGCGGTTGATCGCCAGCTCGTCCTCCGCCGAACCGGCCGGGCCGGAGGCGTAGGAGGCGGTCGAGAGCTCCTCGGAGCCGGACGTGGACGCGGCGGCGGCGGGCGTCGCGGCGGCGAGGGCGCCGAGCCCGGCTACGGCGGCGCCGCTGCCCAGCATGGTGAGCATGCGGCGGCGTTCCGGGGCGAAATCGGTGGTCGGCATGGCGGGTTCCTCTCGACACGGCTGGTGGCGCCCGGGCCTGCTCGGGGCGGTCCGGGCACTGACGAGCCTGTCGTGTCGCCGCCCGCGGGGGATCGGCGCGGCGTACGAGCGCGATCTCGTACGGATGGACGATGCCGCGCGATGCCGCGCGATGCCGCGCGGTGTCGCGCGGTGTTGTGTGGTTCGGGGCGGTGCCGCGCGGTGTCGTGCGGTTCCGTGCGGTGCCGGGCGGTTCCGTGCCGTGGGCGTGCCGGCGTGAGGGGGTCAGGGGAGGAGGCGCTGCTCCTTGGCCACCGAGACCGCGCCCGCGCGGGTGTCCACGCCGAGCTTGTCGTAGATGCGGCCCAGGTGGGTCTTGACCGTGGCCTCGCTGATGAAGAGGGCGCGGGCGATGTCGCGGTTGCCGAGGCCGCGGGCGAGCTGGCCGAGGATGTCGAGCTCGCGGTCGGTCAGGGTGGGCCGGTTGCCGCCGCGCATGTGGGCCATCACGCGGCTGGCCACGGGGGCGGAGAGCGTGGTGCGGCCCTGGGCGGCGGAGTGGATCGCGGCGAACAGCTCCTCGGGCCGTTCGGCCTTCAGGAGGTAGCCCGTGGCGCCCGCGCCGATGGCCCGGGTGATGTCCGCGTCGGTGTCGTACGTGGTCAGGACCAGGACGTGCGGGGGGGTCGGGGCGGCGGTGATGCGGCGCGTGGCCTCCACGCCGTCGATGCCCTCGCCGAGCTGGAGGTCCATCAGGACCACGTCGGGGCGGAGTTTGGCCGCGAGCGCGACCGCCTCCTCGCCGCTGCCCGCCTCGCCGAGCACCTCGATGTCCGGCTCGCTGCCGAGCAGGGCCAGCAGGCCGGCGCGGACCACGACGTGGTCGTCACAGAGCAGGATCGTGGTCATGGGGTGTGCTCCAGGGGGATCGACGCCGAGAGGACCGTGCCCTCGCCCGCGGTGGATTCGATGGTCAGGGTGCCGCCGAGCTGGCGGACGCGGGCGCGCATCGCGGGCAGGCCGTGGCCGCGTTCCGCGGCGGAGGCGCGGGGCTGGGCGAAGCCGTGGCCGTCGTCGGCGACGTCCAGGACGACCTGGTCGCCCAGGAAGCTGAGGGTGAGGGCCGCGGTACGGGCCCCCGAGTGCTCCCGTACGTTCGCCAGCGCACCCTGCGCGATGCGCAGCAGCGCCTGTTCGGCGCGGTCGGGGAGGGGGACCGGGGCGCCCTCCAGGTGGAAGCGCACCTCGATCTCGGGGCCCGCGTCCAGCGCGCGCAGGGCGTCCGGGAGGCCGGCGCCGCCGGCGAGTTCGGGCGGCGCGAGGTCGTGCACCAGGCGGCGGGCCTCGGCGAGGCCGCGTGCGGTGATCTCGGTGGCGGTACGGACGTGCGCGCGGGCGGTGCCGGGGTGGGTGTCCCAGGTGCGTTCGGCAGCCTGGAGGAGCATCTGCTGGCTGGACAGGTGCTGGGCCAGGGTGTCGTGGATCTCCATCGAGAGGCGCTGGCGTTCGGCGAGGGTGCCGGCGCGGCGTTCGGTGGCGGCCAGTTCCCGGCGGGTGCGGATCAGATCGTCGATCAGGGTGCGCTGGGCTGCCGCCTGGCGCTCCATGTGGACGAAGACGGCGGTGGCGAGGGCGGCGACGGCGGGCGGGGCGAGGAGCAGGTTGGGATCGAAGGGCTCGCCCGGGACGGAGGTCTGCGCGAGGCGGAGCTGCGCCGCCACGACGAACACGGTGAGCAGGGCCACCAGGACGACGGCGGCGCGGGGCGGGAGGGTGCGCAGGGCCGTGTAGAAGAGCGGTACGGCGCACCAGGCGAAGCTCGGCGCGAGCACGACGAGGACCACCCAGACGGCGACGACCACACCGAGCCACAGGAGGCGGCGCAGGGTGGGGGCGGCGCCGAGGGCGGGGCCCAGTACGTAGAGCAGGGCCAGGGTGATGCCGAGGGCGATGATCCACGGGGTGCGGGGTTCGTCGGGGTGGCGGAGGAGGAAGCGGGCCACGGAGGCGCCGAGGAGGAGGAAGAACGCGGTGTGCATGACCGTGGCGAGCGCGCGGGTGTCCTGGGCGGGTGGGGTTGTCGCCGGGCTCGGCGGGGCCGGTGGGGGCGGGGCCGCGGGGGCCGATGGGGGCGCGCTGGTCACGGGGTGCTCCTGGGGTGGTGCGGTCGTTCCATGGTGCCGGGTCGTGCTGTGGTGCGGGTGGGGGCGCTGCGCGGGGCTGTCCCCTACCCACCCTTCCACCGTTCCCCGGGCGCTGCCCGGACCCTTCTGGGCCCCCGGGCTGCGCCCGGGCCCCCTGGGGCTCCGCCCCAGACCCCGGTCCTCAAACGCCGGACGGCTGGAAGGACCCCGGTCCTCAGACGCCGGACGGCTGGGAGGACCCCGGTCCTCAGACGCCGGACGGCTGGATCGACCCCGGCGGGAGTTCAGGTAAGCCGCCGTCGGGGCCATCGCGCATCAGCCGATCGGTTGACCCCCGCATCAGCCGGTGGGGGGCGGCTTCGGAGCCGGTACGGGGACGGGGTGGAGGGGGGTGCGGGGCGAGGGTTGGAGCAACGGCAGGACAGCCCGCCGTGCCGACGTTCACAGGAGCAGCAGACATGAACACCCGCACCCGCGTTCTCACCGGTACCGCCGTCGCCGTCGCCCTCGGCGCCGGAGCCTTCGGCGCGGTCAGCGCCAGCGCCGCCCCGGCCTCCCCGGCCGCCGCCCCGGCCGCCGTCGCGAAGAAGGACAACGGCAAGAAGAACTTCACCACCTCCACGCACCTCACCATCGACGCCGCCACCCGCGCCGCCCAGGCCGCGCTGGACGCCGCCGAGCAGGAGAACCAGAAGGTGACCGTCGCCGTCGTCGACCGCAACGGCAACACCATCGTCACGCTCCGCGGCGACGGCGCGGGCCCCCAGTCCTACGAGTCGGCGCAGCGCAAGGCCTACACCGCCGTGTCCTGGAACGCCCCGACCTCCGTGCTCGCCGGCCGCCTCGCGCAGACCCCGAACCTGAAGGACATCCCCGGCACCCTCTTCCTCGGCGGCGGCACCCCGGTGCAGGCCGACGGCGCCCCGGTCGCGGCGGTCGGCGTGGCCGGCGCCCCGAGCGGTGACCTGGACGAGAAGTTCGCCAAGGCCGGCGTGGACGCCCTCAACAAGTAGCAGCGCCGCGGGACGTACTCTCGAACGCGTGGATCACCGCGTTCTCTCCCGCCTGGCCGCCCCCGCCGTCGCCGCCCTGCTCGCCCTCACCACGGGCTGCACGGGGGAGACCGTGCAGGGGCGGCCGGGTGCGTCGGGGGTGCGCGACCCGTACTTCCCCAAGGCCGGCAACGGCGGCTACCAGGTCGAGCACTACTCCCTGGACCTCGACTACGACCCGGCCGACGGGCAGCTGCACGCCACCGCCGTCATCACGGCCCGCGCCGAGCAGGGGCTCAGCTCCTTCAACCTCGACCTCAGCGGGCTGGAGGTGGAGGGCGTCACCGTGCAGGGCGCCGGGGCCCGCTTCAACCGCAGCGGCAACGAGCTGACGGTGCGCCCCGCCGAGGACCTGGAGCAGGGGGAGGTCTTCCGTACGGAGGTCGACTACTCCGGCCGGCCCAGGGCCGTCACCGACCCCGACGGGTCGAAGGAGGGGTGGATCGTCACCCCGGGCGGCGACGGCGCGGTCGGCGTCGGCGAACCCGTCGGGTCGATGGGCTGGTTCCCGGGCAACCACCACCCGAGCGACAAGGCCACGTACGACATCACGGTGACCGTCCCCCGCGGGTACGAGGCCGTGTCCAACGGCGAGCTGCGCTCCCGTACGCAGGAGGACGACGGGCGGACCGTGTTCGCCTGGCACTCCGCGGAGCCGATGGCGAGCTACCTGGCGACCGTGGCCGTCGGGAAGTTCGAGGTGACGACCGGGCGGACCCCCTCCGGGATCCCCGTGTACACGGCGGTTTCGCCCGGGGAGGCGGCGGCGAGCGCGCCCGTGCTCGCGCGGCTGCCCGAGATGGTGGAGTGGGGCGTCGGGCGCTTCGGCCCGTACCCCTTCTCCGCGACGGGCGCGATCGTGCTGCCCGCGCACAGCCTCGGCTACGCCCTGGAGACGCAGACCCGGCCGGTGTTCCCGGGGGCGCCCGGCGGCGAGGAACTGGTGCTGCACGAGCTGGCGCACCAGTGGTTCGGGGACTCGGTGTCGCCGAAGTCCTGGAAGGACATGTGGCTCAACGAGGGCTTCGCGACCTACGCCGAGTGGCTGTGGACCGAGGACCACGGCGGCCCGAGCGCGCAGCAGCACTTCGACGCCTACCTCGCCGGGGACACCCGCGTCGACGACGCGGCGGACTCGGACTGGGACGCCTTCCCGCCGGCCGCCCCGCCCGGCCCGGAGGACATCTCCGAGGCCCCGGTGTACGGGCGCGGGGCGATGGTCCTGCACCGGATCCGGCAGGAGGCCGGCGACGAGAAGTTCTTCGCCCTCGTCCGCGGCTGGGCCGCCGACCACCGGCACGGGAACGCGAGCACGGCCGACTTCACCGCCTACGCGGAGGAGAAGACGGGCCGTGATCTGTCGGAGGTCTGGGACGTGTGGCTGTACGGCAAGGACCGCCCGAAGGCCCCGAAGACACCCTGAGGGTGTTCTGCCCGCGCTACAGCGCCTTGCGCAGGACCGTGCAGGGGCGGCCCGCCTCGCGGTCGGCGGCGTGGCGCAGGGTGACGTAGCCCTGGGACTGCCAGAAGGCGAGGGCCTTGTCGTTGGCGTCGAGCACGGCGATCCGTACGCCCTTGCGTCCCGCGTCCCGGAAGCGGTCCTCGACCAGGGCGACCACGGCGCGGCCGTATCCCTCGCGGTGTGCGGTGGCGTCGATGAGCAGGAGGCCGATCCACGGGTCGGGGTCCTCGGACGCCGGGTCCGGGTGGTGGGCGAGGGTGGCGGCCAGGCCTACGAGGCGTCCGGCGGAGCGGGCGAGGAGGACCTCGGCGCCTTCGCGCGCGAGCTCGTCGGCGAGGGAGGCGGCGACCTGCTCGACCGTGATGCGGCCGGGGTCGGGGAAATCTCCGCTGAGCTCGAAGAACGCGTGGTTGGTCGCGTAGAGCGTGGCGATTTCGGTGAGGACCGGGCCCGGTAGGGCGCCGTCCTCGACGGGGGCGAGCGGCAGGAGGATCACGTGACGAACGGTAGCGAAGCCCCCTCCCCGGACGGCCGGGAGGGGGCTTCAGCTGAGTCGCGTCCTGGGACGCGGGTGCTCAGGATCAGACGTTGACGCCGAAGTCCTGGGCGATGCCGGTCAGGCCGGAGGCGTAACCCTGGCCCACGGCGCGGAACTTCCACTCGGCGCCGTTGCGGTAGAGCTCGCCGAACACCATGGCGGTCTCGGTCGCGGCGTCCTCGGAGAGGTCGTAGCGGGCGATCTCGACGCCGCCGGCCTGGTTCACGACGCGGATGTAGGCGTTGCGGACCTGGCCGAAGTTCTGGCTGCGGGTCTCGGCGTCGTAGATGGAGACCGGGAAGACGATCTTGTCCACGTCGGCCGGCAGGCCGGCGAGGTTGACGTTGATGGCCTCGTCGTCGCCCGCGCCCTCGCCGGTGCGGTTGTCACCGGTGTGCACGATCGTCTGGTCCGGGGTGGACTTGTTGTTGAAGAAGACGAAGTGGCCGTCGGAGACGACCTTGCCGAGCGCGTTGACCGCGATGGCGGAGGCGTCCAGGTCGAAGTCGACACCGGTGGTCGTGCGGGTGTCCCAGCCGAGGCCGACGGTGACGGCCGCGAGGCCCGGGGCCTCCTTGCTGAGCGAGACGTTTCCGCCCTTGGAGAGGCTTACTGCCATGGTGACTGGTGTCCCTTCCTAGTCTCACTTGGTCTCACTCGTCGTACCGACCGTGAGGCGCCCAAGGTACCGCTGCCCTCCATAACGCGGGGAGAGGGGCGCCGGGTTCCGCATCCGGGGAATTGTCCGCGATGCGGGCGGAAATGCGGGTGACGGGGCCCCCGCGGGCACGGATCATAGGGGGCATGCCTGGTCCCTATGTCATCCGCGGTTCGGTCGTGCTCCCCGAGGGCGAGCTCGCCTGGCGTTTTTCGCGGTCCTCCGGGCCGGGCGGCCAGCACGTGAACACCTCGGACTCGCGCGTGGAGCTCCTCTTCGACGTCGCGGCGACGAAGTCGCTGCCCGACGTGTGGAAGGAGCGGGCGCTGGAGCGCCTCGCGTCCCGGCTGGTCGACGGGGTGGTGACCGTACGGGCCTCCGAGCACCGCTCGCAGTTCCGCAACCGCGAGATGGCGCTGGTCCGGCTGGCCGCGCTGCTCGCCGAGGCCACGGCTCCGCCGCCCAAGGCGCGCCGGGCGACGAAGATCCCCCGGGGGATCAACGAGCGCCGGCTGCGGGAGAAGAAGGCCCGCGGCGAGACCAAGCGGGGACGCAACGCGCGGGACTGGTAGCCGCGGGACTGGTAGCCGGAGGGAGCCCGGGCGCCCGGGCTCAGGGCGCCAGGTGCCGGTAGCGGCCCCGGAAGTACGTCAGCGGCGGGGAGTCCGGGGCGGGCTGGGACGCGGTGAGGACGTGGCCGATGACCAGGGTGTGGTCGCCCGCCTCGACGCGGTTCTCCGTACGGCATTCCAGGGTGGCCAGCGCCCCCGACAGCAGCGGGGCGCCGGAGACGCCGCCGCGGGTGTGGGGGAGGTCCGCGAAGAGCAGCCGGTCGCTGATGCGGTTCTTCATCGAGAACCGGCTCGCGATCTGGAGCTGGTGGTCGGCGAGCACCGACACCGCCCACAGCGGCTGCTCGGCCAGCAGATCGTCCATCCGGGAGCCCTCGCGGACGCTGACCAGGACCAGCGGTGGTTCCAGGGACACGGACATGAAGGCGGTCGCCGTCATGCCGACGTCCTCGCCGCGCGGGCCGCCGGCCGCCAGGGGCGGCTCCTGCGCGGTGATCAGGCACACGCCCGCTGCCAGTCGGGACATCGCGGCCCGGAACTCGTCGTCGCTCACCCCCACAGCATGGGGTGCGGGTGCGGAAAGTGGTGTCACGGGGGTCGTAGGGGGCACGGTCGGGACGCTACTGTCACCCCTCGCGCGGCGCATCGGGCGCAGGGCGGAGCCGCTCCCGGGCCCGTCGACCTAGGCCGCCCAGGGGCCGGGCGTATCGTTTGCTTCCGGGAACGGTCCGGGCGAACTCATTGGAACGGCCCCCCGGGGAGTGGCGCAGAGGCCATCATTATTCATCTCATGTGACTTGAGTCACAGAGAGCAAGATTTGTTGACCCTGTGTACCTGCCGCACAGCTCACTGTGATTCAGTGGACGGGACACCGCAACGAAGCGCCGATGACAAACCTGGAGTTGCTGTCGAGGTCTCGGGGAGAGCGAGCAATGGAGACCGAGTCGGAGCCGTACGTCCGTCTTGCGACCCTGCGGCAGCTGCACCGGGTGGTGGCCGAGCTCAATACGGCCCGGAGCCTGGCGGACACCCTGCAGACCGTCGTGGACGGCATCGTCCTGGGTCTCGGCTACGAACTCGCCTGTGTCAACCTCGTTCGCCCGGACGGTGATCTGGTCGTCGCCGCCTTCGCGGGCGACCCCGCCGCCGAAGCCCTGATCACCGGCCGCGTCGGCTCGCGCGCCTCCTGGGAACGCCGCCTGACGATGGGCGAGAACTGGGACGGCCTGCGCTTCATCCCGCACACCGAGGGCTGGGTCCTCGTCGAGGACGACGTCCCGCAGTGGCACACCGAGGGCCCCGACCCGCGGTTCGAGGACGAGTGGCACCCCGAGGACCGGCTCTACGCCCCCATGTACGCCTCCGGCGGCGAACTGCTCGGCGTCGTCTCCGTGGACCGCCCGCGCAACGGCCGCCGGCCCGGCGCCTGGGGCCGCGAAGCGCTCCAGATGTACGCCTTCCAGGCCGCGATTGCCATCAGCAACGCCCGGCTCCGCGCGAACATGCAGCGGGCCCTGGTGCGGCTGGAGCGTGAACAGCAGGCTCTGCGCGCCAGTGAAGAGTCGTTCCGCCAGGCCTTCGAGTACGCGCCGAGCGGCATGGCCATCGCCGAGATGGGCGGCGACCAGCACGGCCGCCTGCTGCGCACCAACGACGCGCTGTGCCGGCTGCTGGGGCGGCCCGCCTCCGTGCTGCGCCGGTACTCCTTCTCCGACCTCGTGCACCCCGAGGACATCGGCACCCTGCTGCGCACCTCCGCCGAGGGCGGCCGCGCCGAGCTGAGGCTGGGCCGGCGCGACGGTACGTACGTCTGGGTCTCGCTGCGCAACTCCGTCGTCGCCGACGCCGCGGACGGGCCGCGCTTCCTGCTCACCCACGTCGAGGACATCGAGGAGCGCAAGCGGCACGAGCTGCAGCTCGCGCACCGCGCCAGCCACGATTCGCTGACCGGCTTGCCCAACAGCGCCGAGCTGCGCTCCCGGCTCGGGGCCCGGCTCTGCCGCCGCCCCCAGTCGGTGCGGGCCACCGCCGTGGAGGCGCTGGACGCGGCCTTCGAGACCCGGCCGGCCGGGGAGGGGGGCCACGGCGAGCACGGAGACCACGGCGAGCACGGGTTCCGGCCCGACGGCTTCCCCGAGCCCTTCGAGTTCCCCGGTGGCATGGGCGGGCCCGGCGGCATGGGCGGCCCGGCCGCGGGGGGCCCGTACGACCACCACGTGCACACGGTCGCGCCGGCCACCGACATCGACGACGGTACGAAGGGGCTCGCGGTGCTCTTCTGCGACCTCGACGGGTTCAAGTCGATCAACGACCGGTTCGGGCACCACACCGGCGACGCGGTCCTGATCGAGGTGGCCCGGCGGCTGACGACCGGGGTCCGCGACGGGGACACGGTGGCCCGGCTGGGCGGTGACGAGTTCGTCGTCCTCGCCGACGGGCTGGGCGCCGCCGACGCCGCCGACCTCGCCGTACGGCTGCGCAACGCCATCATCCCGCCGATCCGGGTGGACGGCCGCGCGGTCCGCGTGGGAGCCAGTTTCGGCATCGGCTGGGCGAGCTGCGGCATGTCGGCCGACGAGGTGCTGCGCTCGGCCGACCAGCGCATGTACATCGAGAAGCGCTCCCGTTCGAAGGCGCACCGCCGGGCCGGGTAAGCTCTCGGGCCGCCCGTGGGCGCACCTGTTCGGGGTAGGCTCCCCGGGGTCGAAAGGAGTGACCTGCGATGACGACGCCCGCGAACCACGGCCCGAACAACGGGGCGAACCAGCCCGAGGATGACGACCCGTTCGGCTACCTCTACGAGGACGGCCAGGCCGCGGGGGCCACCCCGCCCGGGCAGGGCGGCGGGTACGGCTACCCGGGACCGGCCGGCGGTCAGCCGGGCGTGCCCCGGACCTCGTACAACCAGGTCCGCACCGTCGGTGACCGGCCCCAGCGCGGCCAGCGCGGGCCCGTTCCCTATCAGCAGGGCCCCCAGCAGCCCCCGGGCTACCAGGCGCAGTACCAGGCCCCCGAAGCGCTCCAGGCGGGCGGCTACGGCGTGCCGCCGCAGCAGCAGCCCCCGCAGTACACCCAGTCGCTTCCGCTCCCGGGCTCCGGCGGCGGGCACGGCGGTGGCCACGGCGGCGGGCACGGCAGCGGCGGGTCCAGCCGCAAGGGCATGCTCATCGCGGCCGTCGCAGTGGTCGCGGCGGTGGCGATCGGCATCAGCGCGGCGGTGATCTTCGGCAAGAAGGACGACACCGACAAGGGCAAGACCGACACGGCACAGACCGGCCAGAGCCCGTCGGCACCCGCCCCGAGCACCCCCTCGGGCCAGCCGAGCGGTTCCGCGTCGCCGGACGCCCCGCTGCCCAAGGGCGACGCGGGTGGCTCGGGCATGGTGATCAGCGGCGGCGCGGCGCTGGAGAGCGCGGTGCCGGGGGCCAAGAGCGCGGGCGGCAAGTACGTCGGCCAGTTCAACCAGCAGGGTGCCGCGGTGACGTGGACGCTGGACCTCCCCAAGGGGGGCGAGTACACCTTCCGGATGTTCTACGGCGTGCCCGGCAAGGACGCCAGCATGACGCTGGCGATCAACGGCAAGACGCAGACGCGTCCGATCAACATGAAGAACTTCGCGAAGGCCGGCGAGGGCGACTGGGCCAAGGGCTGGACCAACACCTACTCGTACGTGGACCTCAAGCAGGGCACGAACACCATCAAGATCTCCTGCGAGTCGGGCAACTCCTGCGAGGCGGTCATCGACCAGTTCGTGCTGGAGAAGCGCTGACCGGGACCGGCCCGGCGGCCTAGCCCTCCGTGACCTTCACCGACCCCCGTACCTCCTCGTAGGTGCGGGGGTCGAAGTCTCCCGCCGTGGGGGCGGCGACCGTGGCGGCCGAGAGGGCCACCGCGCGGGTCAGGCGGTCCGGCCAGTCCAGGCCTTCGGTGAGGGCCGAGAGGAGGCCCGCGACCGCGGAGTCGCCGGCGCCGGTGGGGTTGCCCGCCAGGGTGCGGGGCGGGGCCGCCCGCCAGGTGCCGCCGGCGGTGGCGGCGAGGAGGCCGGCCGGGCCGAGGGAGGTGACCACCGCGTGGGCCCCGCGACGGCGGGCGTCGCGGGTGGCGGGCAGCGGGTCGCGGGACCCGGTCAGCTCGGCGAGCTCGGCGGCGTTCGGCTTGATCACGTCGGGCCGGGCGGCGACCCCGCGGCGCAGGGCCTCGCCGCTGGTGTCGAGGAGGACGGGCACGCCGGCCGCGCGGGCCGCCCGTACGAGGGTGGCGTAGGCGCCCACGGGTACGCCCGGGGGCAGGCTGCCGCACAGGGCCACCGCGCGGGCGCCGCCCGCCAGCAGGGCCTCGTAGCGGGAGAGGAACCCGGACCACTCGGCGGCGGTGATCAGCGGGCCCGGTTCGTTGAACTGCGTGGTGTCCCCGGAGGCCTCGTCGACGACGGCCAGGGTGCGCCGGGTGGTGCCCGCGCAGGGGACCAGCGCGTCGCGGACGCCGGGGGAGCCGGCGAGCAGCTCGCGTACGAGGGTTCCCGTCGGGCCGCCCGCGAAGCCGGTCGCGGTGACCTCGTGGCCGGTCGCGGCGAGCACGCGGGCCACGTTGAGGCCCTTGCCGCCGGGGCGTTCGGTGACCTCGGTGACGCGGTGGGAGGCGTGCGCGAGCAGGCGCGGTACGCGGTAGGTGACGTCGAGCGCGGTGTTGAGCGTCACGGTCAGGATCATGGCCGGGTCCCGGTCTCGGTGGGTGCCGCCTGGTGCGGGGCCACAGCATGCCAAATGCGGGAGCGGTCGGCCCAGTACCTCGGGCCGACCGCTTCGCGTACGGCCTCGGTCAGCTGCCCGCCGCGAGCGGGTCCACGATCCACTCGCCGCGCCGCATGACGCCGCGGACGTCGAAGGCGGAGTCGAGGACGACGAGGTCGGCGTACTTGCCGGGCTCCAGCGAGCCGACCTGGTCGTAGACGCCGATCAGCTTGGCCGGGTTGGCGGAGATCGCCTGGACCACGGACTCGACGGGGAGCTTGTCGAGGGTGACGGACCGCTTGAAGGCGGTGTCCAGGGTGAGGGTGGAGCCCGCGATGGAGCCGCCCTCGACGAGGCGGGCGACGCCCTCCTTGACCTCGACCTCCAGCGGGCCGAGGTGGTAGGTCCCGTCGCCGAAGCCGGCCGCGTCCATCGCGTCGGTGATCAGCGCCACCCGGTGTGGGCCCGCGTGGTGGAAGGCCAGCTCCAGCATGGCCGGGTGCAGGTGCACGCCGTCGTTGATCAGCTCGACGGTGACCCGCTCGTCCTCCAGCAGGGCCGCGATGGGGCCGGGGGCGCGGTGCTCCAGCCCGGGCATCGCGTTGTAGAGGTGCGTGGCCACGGTCGCGCCCGCGTCGATGGCCTCGCAGGTCTGCTCGTAGGTGGAGTCCGTGTGGCCGATCGCCGCGATGACCCCGTGCTCGGCGAGCAGCCGTACGGAGTCCAGGCCGCCGGGGAGCTCGGTGGCGAGGGTGAACATGCGGGCGGCGCCGTGCGAGGCGTCGATCAGCTTGCGGACCTCGGCCGGGTCGGGGTCGCGCAGCAGGTCTTCCTTGTGGGCGCCCTTGCGGCAGGGGTTGATGAACGGGCCCTCGAAGTGGATGCCCGCGATGTCGCCCTGCTGGGTCAGCTCGGCGAGCAGTCCGGCGCGGCGGGCGAGCTCGTCCAGGTCGCCGGTGACGGTGGAGGCGACCAGGGTGGTGGTGCCGTGCTCGCGGTGGGTCCGTACGCCCTTGAGCACCTCCTCGGCGGTGCCGGAGGTGAAGGAGGCACCGCCGCCGCCGTGGTTGTGCATGTCGACGAAGCCGGGGACGATCCAGTGCCCGGTCAGGTCGACGACGGCCGCGTTCTCGTCGGCGGCGCCGGCGATGCGGTCGCCGTCGACGATCAGACGCCCGCCCTTGACGATGCCCGTGGGCAGCACCACGTCGGCGCCGGAGAGAACGGTGCTGCGGCCCACATGTGCGCTTCCGGACATCAGGCTGGTACCTCCGTGGCGAGTAGATCCCAGGCGAGCAGCCCTGCACCCAGGCATCCGGCGGTGTCCCCTAGGGCGGCCGGAACGATGTGGGGCAGCCGCTGGAACGTCACGCGTTCCTCGACGGCCGTCCGTAGTGGTGTGAACAAGGTTTCCCCGGCCTCGGCCAGTCCGCCACCGATGATCAGCGTGCGCGGGTCCAGCAGGGTGATCGCGGTGACCAGCCCGTCGGCCAGGGCGCCGATCGCGGCGAGCCAGACCTCCAGGGCGCGTTCGTCGCCGGACTCCACGGCCTTGGCGCAGTCCGCGGCGTCCGCCTCGGGATCGCCGGAGGCGGCCGCCCAGGCGCGGCTGACGGCGGAGGCGGAGGCGAGGGTCTCCAGGCAGCCGCGCTGGCCGCAGCCGCAGGCGGGTCCGCCGGGGCGGACCACGATGTGGCCGATCTCGCCCGCGTACCCGTGCGCGCCGGCCTCGATGCGGCCGGCGATGCCGATGGCTCCGGCGATGCCGGTGCCCAGGGGCACGAACAGGAAGCGGTCGGCGCCGCGGCCCGCGCCGATGCGGCCCTCGGCGAGTCCGCCCGTGCGGACGTCGTGGCCCAGCGCGACCGGGATGCCGCCGAGGCGTCTGCCGAGCAGTTCGCGCATCGGGACGTCGCGCCAGCCCAGGTTCGCCGCGTAGACGGCGATCCCGTTCTCGGCGTCGACGATGCCGGGGACGGCCACGCCGGCCGCGGAGGCGGCCGTGCCGAAGCGTTCCCGGCCGAGGTCGAGGAGCTCGGCGGCGAAGTCCTGGATCGTCTCGACGACGGCTTCGGCGCCCCGCTCGCGGCCGGTCGCACGGCGCGCTTCGTGGAGCAGGGTGCCGTCGGCGGCGACGAGGGCGGCCTTCATCCCAGTGCCGCCCACATCGAGGGCGATGACGTGTTTCACGGGTTTCACGGGTGACAGTCTCGCGTGATCGGAGGGCAAAGGTCTAGTCCACTGAGAGGGATTGTTGAGTGGCCATACAAATTCAGGACCTTCGTCGGCGGACGGTCCTGTGAACGGGCCCGCACAGCGCCCGGGCGCGGGCCCGTACGTGTGTGCGCGTGCAGGCCGTGTGCAGGGATGGGGGGTGGATGTTGACCAGGGTCAAAAGTGGTGTAGACCTTTACGCGAATCGTACGGAACAACCTGGGGTGGAACGAGAACTGTGAAGGCCCGAACTGTCCAGGCCAGAAAGCTGAACCTCGCCGCGTCCGGCCTCACCCTGTGCCTGACCACGGTGACGCTGACCGGCTGCGGCGCCGTGCCGGGCCTCACCGGTGACAACGAGGTCACCCTGAAGGTCGTGGCGGCCGATTACGGGGACAAACCGGAAAACTCCTCCAAGCCCTACTGGCGGGAGCTCGCCTCGGCCTTCGAGAAGCGCAACCCCGGCATCAAGGTCCAGGTCGACGTCTACTCCTGGGAGGACGTCGACGCCAAGGTCGCCGAGATGGTCAAGGCCGGCGACGCCCCCGACATAGCCCAGATCGGCGCCTACGCCGACTACGCCGCCGAAGGCAAGCTGTACTCCGCCGACGAACTGCTCTCCGTGAACACCGAGGCCGACTTCCTCGCACCGCTCGCCGACGCGGGCAAGGTCCGGCGCGACCAGTACGGCATGCCCTTCGTGGCCAGCACCCGGCTGATGTTCTACAACGAGAAGCTCTTCGCCGAGGCCGGCATCATCCCCAAGGACGGCAAGACCGGCTGGCACCCCAAGAGCTGGGCCGACCTGGAGGCCGCCGCCAAGAAGCTCAAGGCGGACGGCGTCCCGACGCCCATCGCGCTGCCCCTGGGCCGCGAGGAGGCGCAGGCCGAGACGATGCAGTGGCTGCTCGCGGGCGGCGGAGGCTACGCCGACAACGAGGACCAGTACGCGATCGACTCCGCGAACAACGTCAGCACCCTGGAGTTCCTGCGCGACAAGCTCGTCGGCGGGGGCCTGACCGGCCCCGTCGAACCGGGCAAGCTCAACCGCCAGGCCGCCTTCGACTCCTTCTCGCGCGGCGAGGTCGGCATGCTCAACGGGCACCCGACGCTGCTCAAGCAGGCCGCCGCCAAGGGCGTGAAGTTCGGCATGACCCCCATGCCGACCGCGGACGGCGTCAGCCACCCGACGATGGGCGTCGCCGACTGGGTGATGGCCTTCAGGACCGGCCACCAGAAGCAGTCCGGGAAGTTCCTGGACTTCCTGTACGAGGCCAACAACGTGACGACCTTCACCGAGAAGTACGACCTGCTCCCGGTGACCACCAGCGGCTCCCGGGCGATGGAGGGCTCCACGGGGACCTCCTCGGCCGAGCTGAAGACCTTCCTGCACGCCCTGCCCAACGCGCGGCTCTACCCGGTGGGCAAGAAGTCCTGGGCGACCGTGAGCGAGGACGTCAAGAAGAACATCGGCAAGGCCGTGCAGCCGGGCGGGCAGCCCGAGAAGATCCTCGCGGACATCGCGGAGGCCGGCCGCAAGGCGGAGCCGCGCTGATCGGCCCTGATCGGCGCTGATCGGCGAAGCCCGTCCCCGCCCGGTGGGGGCTGTCGGAGGCCGGAGTTAACCTGGCCGTATGACGGACGCGGACGAGAGGCCGCCCGCCGGGCTGAGCCCCGACGAAGCGGCCGTACTGGCCTACGAAGCCCGCACCTGGCCCGGCCCGGGCGCCAAGGAGCGGGCCATAAGGGAAGGGCTGGGGATGCCCCCGGTCCGGTACTACCAGCTGCTCAACGCGCTGATGGACGACCCCAGGGCGCTCCAGCACGCACCCGGCACCGTGAACCGCCTGCGGCGGATCCGGGAGGCCCAGCGGGCCCGGCGGTAGCGGCCGTGGACCGCGCCGTAGCCGTGGCCCGGCGGGGCCGTTAGGGTCGTGCGTATGGGGAGCCATCCGCACGATCTGCCGATGCCCGTCACCACGGCCGGGCGCGAGGGACTGGAAGCCCTCCTCCGGTCACCGCGCCGCTCCGTCGTCGCCCTCGACTTCGACGGCACACTCGCCGACATCGTCCCCGACCCCGACCAGGCACGGGCCCACCCCGGAGCCGTCGCCGCGCTCGCCGCCCTCGCCCCCGAGGTCGGCTCCGTCGCGGTCGTCACCGGCCGGCCGGCCGGGGTCGCCGTCCGCTACGGAGGCTTCGCCGGAGTCCCCGGACTCGAACACCTCGTGGTGCTCGGACACTACGGAGCCGAGCGCTGGGACGCCGTGACCGGCATCGTGCACGCTCCGGCCGAGCACCCGGGGGTCGCGGCGCTGCGGGCGGAGCTGCCCGGGTTCCTGGACACGATCGGCGCGTGGCGCGGCACCTGGATCGAGGAGAAGGGCCAGGCGCTGGCCGTCCACACCCGCCGCGCGGCCGACCCGGAAGCCGCCTTCGCGGCCCTGCGCGAGCCCCTCGCCGGGCTGGCGGCCCGGCACGGCCTGATGGTCGAGCCGGGACGGGCCGTCCTGGAGCTGCGGCCCCCGGGGATGGACAAGGGCGTCGCGCTCACGGAGTACCTCGCGGAGGTGGGCGCGGAGGCCGTGCTCTACGCCGGGGACGACCTGGGCGACCTCGCGGCGTACTCGGCGGTCGAGAAGCTCCGCGCCGGGGGCATGCCGGGCCTGCTCCTGTGCAGCGGCTCGGCGGAG
The DNA here is from genome assembly GCF_053593795.1 of Streptomyces sp. NPDC002104. Taxonomy (NCBI): domain Bacteria; kingdom Bacillati; phylum Actinomycetota; class Actinomycetes; order Kitasatosporales; family Streptomycetaceae; genus Streptomyces; species Streptomyces sp. NPDC002104. The sequence continues at coordinate 107,916 of NZ_JBSFDF010000019.1, forward strand.
GTCCCGGAACTCGCCGCCCGAGCGGACCTGACCCTGCCGGGCCCCTCCCAGGTCGTCAGCTTCCTCTCCGCCCTGGCCAGGGCCCTGACCGCCCCTTCCTGAGTCAGGAAGGGGTGCGCAGGGCGTCCAGCTGGGACGTGAACCACTGGGCCGGGGGGAGGGCCGTGGCGGACGCCGCCAGGCGCTTCGTGCGGTCGGCGCGCTCCGCCGCCGGCATGGAGAGGGCGGCGTGCAGCGCCTCCGCCGTGGCCGTCACGTCGTACGGGTTCACCGTCAGCGCGTCCGCGCGGAGTTCCTCGTACGCCCCCGCACCGGTGGACAGGACCAGCACGCATCCCGCCTCCGAGACGACGGGGATCTCCTTCGCGACGAGGTTCATGCCGTCCCGCACGGGATTGACCAGCGCCACGTCCGCCAGCCGGTACGCCGCCAGCGACCGCGCGAAGTCGTCCTCGACGGAGACGATCACCGGCCGCCACTCCTCCGTGCCGAACTCCGCGTTGATCTCCGCCGCCAGCTCCCGCACCGACTGCGTGTACTCCCGGTAGACGGCCAGGTCCTGCCGGGACGGGTAGGCGGAGGCCAGGTGGACCACCTCGCCCTGCCACTCGGGGTACGTGGTCAGCAGCTCCCGGTACGCCAGCAGCCCGCGCAGGATGTTCTTCGACAGCTCCGTCCGGTCCACCCGGACGATCGTCCGCAGCCCGCCGACCTCCGCCCGCAGCGCCGCCAGCTTGTCGTCCACCTCGGGCCGGTGCGCGAGCGCGCGCAGCTCGTCCGCGTCCACGCCGAGGGGGTACGGGGTCACCTCGGTGAACCGCTTCACCCCGAGCCCGGTCGGGGTGCCGGCCGCCCTGCGGTGCCACACCCCGCGCTCCGGGGTCCCGGTCGGGATGTGGCCCTGGGCGACACCGCTCGCATCGTCGACGTTCGCGCAGTTGATGAAGTTGAACCCCCACCCCCACGTGTGGAACCCCAGCCGGTCCGCCCCGAGCATCCCCCAGACCAGCTGGGTCCGGATGTCGTCCGGGAGCATGTCCATGAACTCCGTGGAGGCCCACGGGGTGTGCGTGAAGTGCCCGATCCGCAGGTCGGGGCGGAGCTCCCGGAGCATCCCGGGGGCGAGGGCCAGGTGGTAGTCCTGGATCAGGACCGCCGCCCCCTCGGCCGCCTCCTCCGCGAGGGCCGCCGCGAAGGCCTCGTTGTACGTGACGTACGAGGCCCAGCGCCGCCGGAACTCCGCGTCGAAGACCGGCTCGCGCGGGATCTCGTACAGGTGGTGGTGGAGGAACCACAGCACCGAGTTCGCGATGCCGTTGTACGCGCCGTCGTAGACGTCCGGGTCGATCTCCAGCATCCGTACGCCCGGCTCGGATACCCCTCGCCGTACCGCCTCCCGGTCCGCGTCCGAGAGCGCCGCGCAGATCCACAGCGCGTCCGGCTGCTCGGCGAGGGCGTTGGAGAGGCCGGAGACGAGTCCGCCCCCGCCGCGGCGGGCACTGAGCGTGCCGTCCGCGGCGAGGGCGTACGAGAGGGGGCCGCGATTCGCGGCGACGAGCACCTGGGAAGCCATGCGGCGAACCTAGCCCGCCCCGGCTCCGGTCAAACGTCGGCGCCCGCGAGTCCGCCGGACCGAGAGGAAGACCACACCGCCGGGGGCGGGGCCCGTTACGCCACGCGGCGGCGCGCGTACTCCTCGATGTCCCGCATCGGCGGCCGCTCCTCGGTGTCCACGGCGTAGGTGCGCGGTACGAACCCCTGCGGGCCGCGCTCGAACTGCGTCAGCTCGGGGCGTACGAGATGGCCGCGCGAGAGCCGGACCTGCGCCGTGCGGTAGATCGCCGCGGCCATCCGGCCCAGGGCCTGGCCGTCCTGGTGGCGGTGCAGCCGTACGCCCACGTCCACCTGGGCCAGCGCGTCCAGCCCGGCCGTGTGCAGCGCGTCCACCAGCAGGCCCAGCTCGACCCCGTAGCCCACCGGGAACGGCAGCCGCTCCAGCAGCTCGCGGCGTACGGCGTACTCGCCGCCCAGCGGCTGGACGAAGCCGGCCAGCTGCGGCCAGTGCAGGTTGAGCAGGGGGCGGGCCACCAGCTCGGTGACCCGGCCGCCCTGGCCGTGGGCCCTGGCGCCGAACTCGTCGCCCAGCGGGCGGTCGTACATCGCCTTGACGAACCGCACGTCCGGATCGGTCAGCAGCGGGCCGACGATCCCCGAGACGAAGGCGGCCGAGAAATCCCGCAGGTCGGCGTCCACGAAGCAGACGATGTCCCCGGTGGTGGCCAGCAGCGAGCGCCACAGCACCTCGCCCTTGCCGGGCAGCGCCGGGATCCGCGGCAGGACCTCGTCGCGGTGCACCACCCGGGCCCCGGCCTTGGCCGCGACCTCCGCGGTGCGGTCCGTGGAACCCGAGTCGACCACGAGGAGCTCGTCCACCAGCGGCACCGGCAGCCCCTCGATGAGATCGCGCCGGATCACCTCGACGATCTCGCCGACCGTCGCCTCCTCGTTCAGCGCCGGCAACACCACGCTCACCGTGGTCCCCGCTGCCCGCTTGGCGGAAAGCAGCTGGCCGAGCGGTCGGTCGGCGGCGGACCAGGAGCGGTCTGCCAACCAGCGCTCCACCTCTTCCAGCACCCTCAGCACTCCCTGGTCGTTCGCTCTGGTCGTTCACTGGTTTGGCCCGAAATGTGATCCATCTCGCGGTTCGGACGGCTGTCTCAACCCCCCGGGCCTTCGGTTACAGTCTTGAACAACGCGATGGTCCACCGCATGCCGGGGGGCCCGCGTACAAACGCACCGGCGCGCCATAGAGCGCGTGTGCCGGTGCCATACCGCTCATCCAGAGGGGCAGAGGGACACGGCCCGTTGAAGCCCCGGCAACCCTCCAGTCGGTCTCGCGATCGCGCATTCCAGCGCCGCAGCGAGGTCCCCGGCTAGGGAAGGTGCCAATTCCGTCTCATGGCGAAGTGCGCCATGGGGAAGATGAGGAGAAAGGGCCTCGCCATCATGGCTGCACAGTCTGTCGCAACCTCTGCCGAAACCGTTGAGATCAATGGTGCGGAAACCGGCACCGCCGGCGCCACCGTCGATCTCGGCCCCGCCACCGGCCTTTCCTGTCGTGAGTGCGGAACCCGCTTCGAGCTCGGCCCGATCTTCGCCTGCGCCGAGTGCTTCGGCCCGCTCGAAGTCGCCTACGAGCTGCCCCTGGGCGACCCGGAAGCCCTGCGCGCCGCCATCGAGGCCGGCCCGAACAACATCTGGCGCTACGCGCCGCTGCTGCCCGTCCCGGCGGACGTGGCCTCGAAGCCGAGCCTGAACCCCGGCTTCACCAAGCTCGTGGACGCGCAGAACCTGGCCAAGGAGCTGGGCGTCACCGGCAAGCTGTACGTCAAGGACGACTCCGGCAACCCGACGCACTCCTTCAAGGACCGCGTCGTGGCCATCGCCGTCGAGGCCGCCCGCGCCTTCGGCTTCACCACCCTCTCCTGCTCCTCCACCGGCAACCTGGCCGGCGCCGTCGGCGCCGCGGCCGCCCGCGCCGGCTTCCGCTCCTGCGTGTTCATCCCGCACGACCTGGAGCAGGGCAAGGTCGTCATGGCCGGTGTCTACGGTGGCGACCTGGTCGGCATCGAGGGCAACTACGACGACGTCAACCGCTTCTGCTCCGAGCTCATCGGCGACCCGCTGGGCGAGGGCTGGGGCTTCGTCAACGTCAACCTGCGCCCGTACTACGGCGAGGGCTCCAAGACCCTGGCGTACGAGATCTGCGAGCAGCTCGGCTGGCAGCTGCCCGACCAGATCGTCATCCCGATCGCGTCCGGCTCGCAGCTCACGAAGATCGACAAGGGTCTGCAGGAGCTGATCAAGCTCGGCCTCGTCGAGGACAAGCCGTACAAGATCTTCGGCGCCCAGGCCGAGGGCTGCTCCCCCGTCTCGACCGCCTTCAAGGCCGGTCACGAGGTGGTCCGCCCGCAGAAGCCGAACACCATCGCCAAGTCGCTGGCCATCGGCAACCCGGCGGACGGCCCGTACGTCCTGGACATCGCGCGCCGCACCGGCGGGTTCGTCGAGGACGTCAACGACGAGCAGGTCGTCGAGGCCATCAAGCTCCTCGCCCAGACCGAGGGCATCTTCGCCGAGACCGCGGGCGGCGTGACCGTCGGCGTGACGAAGAAGCTCGTCGAGAACGGGCAGCTCGACCCCACGCTGACCACCGTGATCCTGAACACCGGTGACGGCCTCAAGACCCTGGAGGCGGTGGCCGAAGGCGGTGGCCAGACCGCCACCATCCGCCCCAGCCTGGACGCGTTCCGCGCCGCCAATCTGGCCTGATCTCCCTCCCTGCACACCCGGAAAGGCAGTAGCGCCATGAGCGTCAACGTCCGCATCCCCACCATCCTGCGCACCTACACCGGCGGCCAGGCCGAGGTCTCCGCCGAGGGCGCGACCCTCGAAGAGGTCATCCAGTCCCTGGAGACCAGCCACCCCGGCATCGCCGCGCGCGTCCTGGACGACCAGGGCAAGCTGCGCCGCTTCGTCAACGTCTACGTCAACGACGACGACGTGCGTTTCGAGGGCGGGCTGCAGACGTCCACCCCGGACGGCGCCGGGATCTCGATCATCCCCGCCGTGGCCGGCGGCTGCTGAACCACCGCGCGGGTCCGCGCAGAAACAGAATTGCCCCCTCCGTTAAGAAACGGAGGGGGCAATTCTGCTTGGTTGGGCGCGGTAGAGTTGGGGAAGTCCCCTCCGCTGTTCTTGCCCGCCGCATATGAGCGGGTCGCGTGAGGGTTGACATTGAGTCAACATGCAAGTGCGCTATGGGTCCTTGGCGTGGTTTGTCCGGCCCGAGTTGCCCTGGAATATTCCGGGTTTTCACCCTATTTCAATCTTTTGCTGTGTCCAGAATTCTCGTCGGAATGACCTGTTGCAGACAGCAGCGGTGCGGATACATTCAGCCCCGGTCGAGGCGTTCCGGCGCAAGTTCTGACCCGGGACCGCGAAGTGCGGTCCTGCGCAAGGGCCAGTAATAGGGGAGTTAGGCATGGCTCAGGGCACCGTCAAGTGGTTCAACGCGGAGAAGGGCTACGGCTTCATCGCGGTCGACGGTGGTGCGGATGTGTTCGTCCACTACAGCGCCATCCAGATGGACGGGTACCGCACCCTTGAAGAGGGTCAGCGGGTCGAGTTCGAGATCTCGCAGGGCCAGAAGGGTCCGCAGGCGGACATGGTCAAGCTCGCCGCCGGCTAGTCCGACCGCGATCGACCACCGACACGTACGCGGTCACGCACAGCGGCCGCGCACGACGGCACAACGGCATATGTACGAGGGGCCCACATCCTGGACACGGATGCGGGCCCCTCGTGCGTGGCGGGTCCGGGGCCCTTGCGGCGTCCGGGTGTTCATCCCGGGTTGCCCGAAGCCGCTTGCACTCGGGGGGGTCGAGTGCTAATCATTGGCGTTAGCACTCTCCGGGTGAGAGTGCTACTAAACGAGGACCGGGTCGGTGAGGCCCGCAGGGTCCGGCGGGAAGGAACCGCCGGGCACGCAGGCCGTCCGTCGCGGGCGCGGGCGCGGTCCAGGAGCAATCCACCGCTGTCCGGGAGGACCACTTCAGATGGCCAAGATCATTGCGTTCAACGAGGAGGCCCGGCGCGGTCTCGAGCGAGGCATGAACCAGCTCGCCGACGCCGTCAAGGTCACCCTTGGCCCCAAGGGTCGCAACGTCGTCCTTGAGAAGAAGTGGGGCGCCCCCACGATCACCAACGATGGTGTCTCCATCGCCAAGGAGATCGAGCTCGAGGACCCGTACGAGAAGATCGGCGCCGAGCTGGTCAAGGAAGTCGCCAAGAAGACGGACGACGTCGCCGGCGACGGTACGACCACCGCCACCGTTCTCGCCCAGGCGCTCGTCCGCGAGGGCCTGCGCAACGTGGCCGCCGGTGCGAACCCGATGGCCCTCAAGCGCGGTATCGAGAAGGCCGTCGAGGCCGTCTCCGCCGCCCTGCTGGCGCAGGCCAAGGACGTCGAGACCAAGGAGCAGATCGCTTCGACGGCCTCCATCTCCGCCGCCGACACCCAGATCGGCGAGCTCATCGCCGAGGCCATGGACAAGGTCGGCAAGGAAGGCGTCATCACGGTCGAGGAGTCGCAGACCTTCGGCCTGGAGCTCGAGCTCACCGAGGGCATGCGCTTCGACAAGGGCTACATCTCGGCGTACTTCGCCACCGACATGGAGCGCATGGAGTCGTCCCTCGACGACCCGTACATCCTGATCGTCAACTCCAAGATCGGCTCGGTCAAGGACCTGCTGCCGCTCCTGGAGAAGGTCATGCAGTCCGGCAAGCCGCTGCTGATCATCGCCGAGGACGTCGAGGGCGAGGCGCTCTCCACCCTCGTCGTCAACAAGATCCGCGGCACCTTCAAGTCCGTCGCCGTCAAGGCTCCGGGCTTCGGTGACCGTCGCAAGGCCATGCTCGGCGACATCGCCATCCTCACGGGCGGCACGGTCATCTCCGAGGAGGTCGGCCTCAAGCTCGAGAACGCCGGTCTCGACCTGCTCGGCCGCGCCCGCAAGGTCGTCATCACCAAGGACGAGACCACCATCGTCGACGGTGCCGGTGACAGCGACCAGGTCCAGGGTCGCGTCAACCAGATCCGCGCCGAGATCGAGAACTCCGACTCGGACTACGACCGCGAGAAGCTGCAGGAGCGCCTGGCGAAGCTTGCCGGCGGTGTCGCGGTCATCAAGGCCGGCGCCGCGACCGAGGTCGAGCTCAAGGAGCGCAAGCACCGCATCGAGGACGCCGTTCGCAACGCGAAGGCGGCCGTCGAAGAGGGCATCGTCGCCGGTGGCGGCGTGGCCCTGCTGCAGGCCTCCTCGGTCTTCGACAAGCTGGAGCTCACCGGCGACGAGGCGACCGGCGCCAACGCCGTGAAGCTCGCGCTGGAGGCCCCGCTCAAGCAGATCGCCGTCAACGGTGGTCTCGAGGGTGGCGTCGTCGTGGAGAAGGTCCGCAACCTGCAGATCGGCTGGGGCCTGAACGCCGCGACCGGCGAGTACGTGGACATGATCGCCGAGGGCATCATCGACCCGGCGAAGGTCACCCGCTCCGCGCTGCAGAACGCGGCGTCGATCGCGGCCCTCTTCCTCACCACCGAGGCCGTCATCGCCGACAAGCCCGAGAAGGCCGGCGCCGCTGCCGGCGGCGGCATGCCGGGCGGCGACATGGACTTCTGATCCACCCCGGGCTCCGGCCCGACGGTAGATCGGTCGTTCGCATCACGTACCGAGGGCGGCATCCTCTCCTGACGGAGGGGGTGCCGCCCTCGGGCGTGTGGGCGGCGCGTCGGCGGCGCGTCGGGTCAGTGGTCCTTGCCGAGGGCGTCGAGTGCTCCCAGCAGGGCTGCGAAGCCGACCGCGACGAGGAGCGCGGAGCGCAGCCCCCAAGCATGGAGGTCCGTGGCCCTCTCCGAGGGCACCCGGCCCCACGGGTCGTAGACCAGCCGCAGCTCCTCCCCGGCCTTCGCGATCTCCCGTTCCCTGGTCAGCAGGGCGGGACCGCCCGGCGGGCAGTCGAGCCGGTGGTCGTACAGGGTGGTGCGAGTGACGCTCTGGCCCTCGGGGGCGAAGGCGGAATCCGTCTCGACTCGGGAGGTCACCTCCCTGACCACGCACCTCACCTCGACTCCCCGCTCCCGTAGTACCAGGTCGTCCACGCCCATCAGGGCGATGAACACGCCGACGACCGCGGGCACCCCGGCCAGGACGGTGAGGGCCGAGCCCCGGCGCTCGGACTGGGCGTAGGAGTGCAGGGCGAGGCCGGACAGGGGTACGAAGAGCCCGAAGAGGGCGACCCACGCGTTCCGCGGCCATCCGTCGCCCAGCCACCCGGTCGTTCCGGCCCAGCCGACCGCGAGCGCCAGCCCGGCGGCGAGCGCCGGCGCGGCCGCCGCGGCCACGACCCGTCCCGGGGACCGCCGCCACCCCTCCCGCGACGGCCTTTCCGCGGCACCCGTCCCCGTCTCCATCCCCGGCCCCCCTCGTTTGCGGTTCCTGCTTCCGGGGACGTACACGCCGGGGAGCGCCGGATGGTTGAGCCGCCCGCGATGCGGGCCGTCCTTCGGCGTCACCACCTGAGCTGATTGACTGCCGTCATGAGTGACGTGAGCGACGTGTTCATCAAGATCTGCGGGCTGCGGACCGCGCGGGACGTCGAGGCGGCCGTGGCGGCCGGGGCCGATGCGGTGGGATTCGTGTTCGCGCCCGGCAGCCCGCGTACGGTCGACGCGGCCACCGCGCGGGTGCTGGCCGCGGGGGTGCCGGACGGGGTGCTCACCGTGGGGGTGTTCCGGGGGCAGTCGGTCGCGGAGGTGCGGCGCTTCGCGGAGGAGAGCGGTGTACGGGGCGTGCAGCTGCATGGCGAGGAGGGCCCGGAGGACTTCGCGGCGCTGCGTGCCGAGGGCCGCACCCTGCTGCGCGCGACGGCGCTGCCCGTGGCGCGCTGCGGGGAGTACGGGGAGGACCTGCTGCTCCTCGACGCCCCGGACCCCGGCTCCGGCAAGCCGTGGAACTGGGGCTCGGCGGAGTTCACCGCCCCGGCGGGGCGGTGGCTGCTGGCGGGTGGGCTGACGCCGGGCAATGTGGGGGAGGCGCTTGCGGTGACGGGGGCGTGGGGTGTGGACGTCTCCAGTGGGGTGGAGAGCGAGCGGGGGGTGAAGTCCCCGGACCTCATCCGGGCGTTCGTTGCGGCGGCGCGGGGCTGAGTGCGGGGCGCTGGGCTCTGGGTTGGCTGCGGGTGGGGGCCGGTGCCGGGGGCGGGGTGGGGTGTCGGCCTGGACTGCATGATTTAGGCGCCCTGCCCCCTACTTTCGAGAGTTGTGGCTTTCCTTTGCGCCACAAATCACGCTCTACGTCCCGGCCAACACCCCACCCCGCCCCCGTCCCCGGCCCGGCACGCCGCAGCCTCCGGCCCCGGGGGTTTTGAGTACCGGCCGGGGTGTGTCTTTTCAGCCGTCCGGCGTTTGAGGACCGGGGTCTGGGGCGGAGCCCCAGGTCTTTGGGGGTCCGGGCAGTGCCCGGGGAACGGTGGAAGGGTGGGTAGGGGACTTCGCCCCGCAGGGCCCACCCGGCCGGCCGTCAGGACAGGGAGTCGATCCAGCGCTCCAGGCGCCGGCCCTCGGAGGCCATCAGCTCCGGATCGCGGAAGGTGTTCGTGAGCAGGGAGATGCCCTGGTACGAGGCGATCAGCGCGACCGCGAGCTCACGCGCGTCCGCGGCGCGGCCCATCGCGAGGAACTGCCGCTCGGCCCAGTCCAGCAGCACCCGCATGACGTCGGCGAGCGTCCGGTCGAGGCCGTCGTCGCGCTTGTCGAGCTCGGAGGCGAGCGAGCCGGTGGGGCAGCCGTAGCGGGCGGTGAGGTCGCGCTGTTCGACCCAGCCGGAGACGAGGGCCTTCAGCCGGTCCTGGGGGGTGGGCAGTGCGTCCAGGGCGGCGATCAGGCCGGCCAGGTGCTGCGCGTGGGCGTCGATGGCCGCTTCGACGAGCTGGTCCTTGGTCTTGAAGTAGTAGTAGACGTTGCCGAGCGGGACGTCGGCCGCGCGCGCGATGTCGGCGATCGTCGTCTTCTCCATGCCCTGCTCGTGCAGGACCTGCGCCGCGGCCGCGGCGAGGCGTTCGCGCTTGCCGCCGCGCTTGGCCCGGGGTCGGGCTGGAACGGGTTCCCGGGCCGCTTCGGCACCATCTGAGTAAGTCACCTGACTAAGTGTAGACGGGCGCCGCCCGGGCGGGCTATGGTCGTCCCGTGAGTGAGTCAGTCGACTAACTCACTTCGCGTCATTTCACGGGTGGGAGTCCTCATGTTCGTCATCACGGGTGCGACCGGAAACGTCGGCAGCGAGCTGGTACGGATCCTCGCGGGGGCGGGGGAACAGGTCACCGCCGTCTCCCGCCGGGCGCCGGAGGCCGCTCTGCCCGAGGGGGTCCGGCACCACCGGGCCGACCTCGGCGAGCCGGGGAGCCTGCGGCCCGCGCTCGCCGGGGCGGCGGGCGGGGCCCTGTTCCTGCTGGTCGCCGGCGAGGATCCGCGGGCGGTCCTCGATCTGGCCGCGGAGGCCGGCGTGCGCAGGGTCGTGCTGCTGTCCTCGCAGGGGGTCGGGACCCGGCCCGAGCAGTACGGGCATCCGGCCGCCTTCGAGGAGGCCGTGCGCCGGTCGGGCCTGGAGTGGACGGTGCTGCGCTCGGGCGGGCTCGACTCCAACGCGTTCGCCTGGGCCGAGTCGATCCGTACGCACCGCACGGCGGCCGCGCCCTTCGGGGACGTCGGGCTGCCGACGGTCGACCCGGCCGACGTGGCCGAGGTCGCGGCGGTCGTCCTGCGGGGCTCCGGGCACGCGGGCCGCACGTATGACCTGACCGGCCCGGCCCTGGTCACCCCGCGCGAGCGGGCCGGGGCGATCGCCGCGGCGATCGGGGAGCCGGTGCGGTTCGTGGAGCAGAGCCCCGAGGAGGCGCGGGCGCAGATGCTGACCTTCATGCCGGAACCGGCGGTGACAGGCACCCTCGCCATCCTGGGCGCCCCGGTCGAGGCCGAACGGACCGTCAGCCCGGCCGTCGAGGAGATCCTCGGCCGCCCCCCGCGCCCCTTCACCGCCTGGGCGGCCCGCACGGCACCGGCCTTCGGCTGACGGACCGACCGCCCCCGCCTCCCGGAGGAGTCCCACCCATGCCCGTACAGCCCGTACTCGACTCGACGATCCATTACCGGGAGGCCGGTGCGCGGGCCGGTGTGCCGGTGGTGTTCCTGCATGGCAACCCGACCTCCTCCCATCTGTGGAGGGAGGTTCTGTCCGCTCTCGGTGGCGCGCCGGCCCGGTTGCTCGCCCCCGATCTGATCGGGATGGGGGAGTCGGGGAAGCCCGCCGTCGGCTACACCTTCGACGATCACGCCCGGTATCTCGACGCCTGGTTCGACGCGCTCGGCCTGGACGACGCGGTGCTCGTCGGGCACGACTGGGGCGGTGCGCTCGCCTTCGACCGGGCCGCCCGGTATCCGGAGCGGGTGCGCGGGATCGCGTTCACCGAGACCATCGTCAAGGCGATGAGCTGGGAGGAGTTCCCCGAGGGCGGCCGCGAGTTGTTCCGGGCGATCAAGACCCCGGGGGTCGGGGAGGCCATGCTCCTCGACGCGAACGGGTTCGTCGAGGGGCTGTCGGGCAGTGGCGTGCGCCCGATGGATCCGCGGGACCTGGACGTGTACCGGGCCCCGTACCCGACGCGGGAGAGCCGGCGTCCGCCGTTGCAGTGGGCCCGGTCGATGCCGCTGGGCGGGGAACCCGCCGAGGTGGTGGCGCGCGTGGCGGCGTACGGGGAGTGGCTCGCGGGGAGCCCCGCGACACCCAAGCTGCTGCTGACCTTCGCCCCGTGGCCCGGGGCGATGACCGGGCCGGAGGCCGTCGAGTGGTGCGCGGCGCACATCGCCGGCCTGGAACTCGCCCGGCACGACGACGTGCCCGCCGGGCACCACACCCCCGAGGACCATCCGCTGCTGGTCGCGGCGGCGGTGGCGGACTGGGCGGAGCGCCACCGGCTGTGGTGGTGAGGGGGGAGGGGCGAAGGGCGTGCGGCGGGGGTCTTCGGACCCTTGGGTGGCGGACGTAGGTCCCTGTCGGTGGGCCTTCCGCCCCGGGGAGACTTCGCAGCATGGACACTCTGGATTCGGTGATCGTCAGCGTCAACGATCATCTCTGGACCTACCTGCTGATTCCGCTGGTGGTCGGTGCGGGCCTGTACTTCACGGTCCGCTCCCGGGGTGTGCAGCTGCGCCTGCTTCCCGAGATGTTCCGGGTGGTGAAGGAGAAGACCCCGCCGCGCGCCGACGGCCGCAAGCAGGTCTCGTCCTTCGGTGCCTTCACGATCTCGGCTGCCGCGCGCGTCGGTACCGGCAACATCGCCGGTGTCGCCGCCGCCATCACCCTGGGCGGCGCGGGCGCCGTCTTCTGGATGTGGATGATGGCGCTGATCGGCGCGGCCTCCGCCTTCGTGGAATCGGCCCTCGCCCAGCTCTACAAGGTGCGCAACGCCAGTGGCGCCTACCGGGGCGGTCCGGCGTACTACATGCAGCGGGCGCTCGGTAAACGCTGGCTCGGGGTGCTCTTCGCGGTGACGATCACGGTGACGTTCGGCTTCGTCTTCAACGCCGTGCAGGCCAACACCATCACCGCCGTGGCTTCGGGTTCCCTCGCCGACGCGGACGGGGCGAACTGGTTCGGCCCCTCGCTCGGCGTGCTGCTGGCCGCCCTGCTGGGGCTGGCCGTCTTCGGCGGGGTCAAGCGGATCGCGTCCGTCACTACGGTGCTGGTCCCGCTGATGGCGGTCGTCTACCTGCTGCTCGGCGCGGCGGTGGTGCTCCTCAACATCACCGAGTTCCCCCGGGTCATCGCCGACATCGTCGGCGGCGCCTTCGGCTTCCGCGAGCTGGCGGCCGGCGGTGTCGGTGCGGCCATCCAGCAGGGCATCCGGCGCGGCATGTTCTCCAACGAGGCGGGCCTGGGCTCCGCCCCGAACGCGGGTGCGGCCGCCGAGGTCTCGCACCCGGTCAAGCAGGGCCTCGTACAGTCCCTCGGCGTCTTCTTCGACACGCTGCTGGTGTGCACGATGACGGCCTTCATCGTGCTCGTCACCAACCCGGAGCTGTCGGGCCGCCAGGGTGCGGACCTGACGCAGTCGGCGCTCAGCGACACGCTGGGCGGGTGGGCCGGCCACCTCCTGACCGTGGTCGTCTTCATGCTCGCCTTCAGCAGCATGATCGGGAACTACTACTACGGCGAGACCAACATCCAGTTCATCACCCGCAAGCGGTGGGTCCTGCCCGGGTACCGGGTGCTCGTCCTGTCGGCGGTCGTCCTGGGCTCGCTCGGCTCGGTGTCGGTCGTCTGGAACCTGGCGGACGTGTTCATGGGCCTCATGGCGCTGGTCAACCTGGCCGCGATCATCCCGCTGTCGGCCATTGCCTTCCGCCTCCTGGACGACTACCTCGCCCAGCGCCGGGCGGGCCTGGAGCCGGTCTTCACCCGCGACCGCATGCCGGACCTGAAGGGGGTCCAGTGCTGGGACCCGGTCCGCACGGTGGTCCCGTCGGCGCAGGCCCCGGAACGGGTGTAGCGGGGGCCTGCACCACTCGTTCGTGGGACGCTGAACGAAGCGGCCGCATGCCGTGAACCCGTCTGTCTACGCTCGCTGGCATATGCCACAGGAGAGGGGACCCGCGATGACCGCAGCCATGGTCGAGCCCGACCGGAATGCCGACGGCCCCACGTGGGAGTACCTGCTGCAGAGCTGGCGTGACCTGGACGTGCCGGAGGGTTGGCGCGCCGAGATCGACGGAGGACAGATCGCCTTGGTGCCACCGCCCCACCGCCACCACAACGGAATCGCGGCCAAGGTGCAGCGCGCCTTGTACGGGATCCTGCCGCCCGAGTGGGAGGTGTATCAAACCCTCGGCATCCACATCTCCGCGCTCGACAAGCTCTACGTGCCGGATCTCGTGGTCGCCCCCGCCGCCTTGGTCGACGACGTGGCAGCCGAGGTCTCCGACCCCGTCGATGCGGCCGAGGCGCTGCTCGTCGTGGAGATCACCTCCAAGAGCAACGCCGAGGACGACCGGAAGAAGAAGCTCTGGGCCTACGCCCACGCCCCCGTCCCGGTGTACCTCCTCGTCGACCGCTTCGACGAGCACGGCCCGACGGCGACCCTGTTCACCGAACCGCAGAACGGCGCCTACAAGCACGCCGTCCGGGTCGCCTTCGGCGACGAGCTGCGGCTCCCCGCGCCCTTCGCGGTGGCGGTGGACACGGGGAGCTTCCCGCACTGAACCGGTGGTCCGTGGCGGTCAGCCGAGGCGGTCCGGGATCGGGGCCAGGGCGTAGTTGGCCCAGACGTAGGAGTCCATCTGGTGCTGGTCGCCGGAGAGGTTCGTGACCCGGTCGACCTTGCCGTCGGCGTCGAAGTGCCAGACCAGCGCCCACAGGGTGTCGACCCTGCCGACGCCCCCGGTGGTCCAGCCGCGGTGGACGTCCACCACGTACTCCTCGTTGGCCTCCAGGAAGAGCGGGTCGGCCTGGAACCCGGCCTTGCCGAGCTGGGTGAAGAAGGCCGCGACCTCCTCGACGCCCCGCTTGGTGCCCGACAGCGGGTGGTGGCCGGGGATGGTCCACTCGATCCCCTCCGCGAGCACCTCCCGCATGCCGTCGAGGTCGTAGGCCGCGTAGGCCGTGAAGAACCTGTTGATCGCTTCGACCTTGGTGCTCTTGTCGCTCATGCGGTGCGGATCCGTTCCTTCTCGCCGTGGCCGGGTGCCGTTCCTCGTGCTGCGCGACATCGACATTAGGGGCGGAAGGGCCGATTCAGGAGCGGGTTCCAGCTTCCGGCGCTGGGGCTATGCGGCCGGTCCCGAGACGGCGACCGGGCCGTCCTCCTCGACCGAGGTCACGACCGCCGTCGACCGCAGCGCTTCGACCTGGTCCGGGGAGAGGCGGGCGCTGAAGCCGTTCAGGGCGTGGCGGTAGACGTGGACCGGGGTGATCCCGTAGGCGTCCGCGACGGCCGCCGGGTCGAGGCCGCGGTGCACGGTGACGATGTACGTCGGCCACTCGGCCGGGGCCGTACGGGACGCGGGGGCTGCGGCGGAGAGGGTGGCGGCGTGCGCCGGAAGGGCGGCGGCCGCGGTGGCCAGGGCGAGGGCGGCGAGGGCGGTCGGCAGGGTCCAGCTCGTACGAGTACGCATGACGGCGAGGCCACCAGGTGGGGCCGGTCCGGTCAACGACCCCGGGCGGCGCGGCGGCCCCGGGCGGTGGTGAACCGCCCCGGCCGCGCGTGCGCCCCTCCCCGGATGCGCGCGCGGTGCCTTCCGTACGGGTGAACCTGGCGGCCCGCTCCGGACCCGCGTGAGGTGGTCGCGCGGGTCGGGAGGGCACCGGACGGAATCCTTTCTTCGGCCGGTACGAGGATCAGCCCGGGGCGGCCAGCGGCGCGGCCGGACGGCGGGAGGGCCGTCAAGGCCCGCGGCCGGCCCGCCGATGAAAGGGAGGGTCGTACTCCGGGACGGGTGCCGCATGGGTGTTCCCGTCGCGCGGAGGCGGCTCCCGCACGCCCCATGCCCCATGCCCCTCCTGGCCCTCCTGGCCCTCCACCCTCCACCTCCACCTCCACCCCTTGGGAGTTCCCTCGATGTCCATGCGCCCGCTCGCCCGCGCCGCCACCGCCGCCCTGCTCACCGTCGCCCCGGTGGCCGCCGGCACCGCGTCCGCCGCCGCGCCCGAGCCCACTCCGGTGCCGCTGACCGTCTCGGCCAACGCCATCCCCGGCCAGTACATCGTGACGCTGGAGCCGGGTTACGACCCGGCCAAGGTGGCGGAGCGGCTGAACCTCAAGCCGAGGTTCCTCTACACCCGGGCCATGAACGGCTTCGCCGTCCCCATGACCGCGCTCCAGCTGCAGCTCGCCCGCGTCGCCCTGGGCGTGAAGTCGGTGGAGGCGGACGCGAAGGTCTCGGCCCCCTCGGGGGTGACGACGGCGGCCACCGCCCTGCGCGGGCCGTCCGCCTCCTGGGGCCTGGACCGGATCGACCAGCGGAACCTGCCGCTGGACAACACCTTCACCACCCAGGGCAACGGCGCCGGGGTGACCGCGTACGTCCTCGACACGGGCATCGACTACCAGCACGAGGAGTTCGGCGGCCGGGCGGCCTTCGGCTTCGACGCGATCAAGGACGGCCGCGACGGCCTGGACTGCAACGGCCACGGCACGCACGTCGCGGGCACGGTCGCCGGCAAGACGTACGGGGTGGCGCGCAAGGCGAACGTGGTCAGCGTCCGGGTCCTGAACTGCGAGGGCGCGGGCGACTACTCCGGGATCATCGCGGGCCTGGACTGGGTGGCCAAGAACGGCAAGCAGCCCGCCGTCCTCAACGGCTCCCTGGGCGGCGACAAGTCCGCGGCGGTGAACGCGGCGGCCGACGCCGTGGCGGACGCCGGCATCCTGACGGTCTTCGCGGCGGGCAACTCCTCGAAGGACGCGTGTGGCGTCTCGCCCGCGTCGGCGGGCAAGGCGTTCACCGTCGCGGCGAGCAACCAGTGGGACGAGGAGACCAGCTTCTCCAACTACGGGGAATGCGTGAGCCTGTACGCGCCCGGTGAGGGGATCGTCTCCGCGAAGCTGGGCGGCGGCAGCAGGTCCGAGGACGGTACGTCCATGGCGGCGCCGCACGTCACCGGCGTGGCCGTCCTCTACAAGCAGGCCAACCCGGCCGCGACGCCGCAGGACATCGTGGAGTACCTGGACGACGAGTCCACGAAGGACGTCCTGAAGAGCATCAGTAAGGCCTCCCCGAATAAGCTGCTGTTCACCAACGGCCTCTGACCACGGCCGACCCGGCCGCGCGGCGCTCACGCGGGGGCGCGGTTCCAGCGCATCCGCGACCACGGCAGGGCCAGCTCGCTCCGGTCCGTCACCTCGCGCGGGGCGAGGGACGCGATCGGGGCGGCCTCGCGGTGCCGGGCGTAGACGGTGTCCACGTAGCGGTGGCCGGTGTCGGGGGCGATGAACAGGACCGTGCGGCGGGGTGAGCGCTCGCGTTCGTGGCGCGCCGCGAGGTAGCCGGCACCGGTCGACAGACCGGCGAAGACCGCGTGCCGGCGCAGCAGGTCGACGCTGCCGGCGAGGGCGGCCTCGAAGGAGACCCAGTGCAGGGTGTCGTACAGCGCGTGGGAGACGTTCCCGAAGGGGATGGAGCTGCCGATCCCGGCGATGATCATCTCGGTGTCGGTGACGTGTTCGGAGCCGAAGGTGACGCTGCCGTACGGCTGGACGCCGACGAGTTCGATGTCGTCGGCGGCGCGGGAGCCCTCGCGCAGGTAGCGGGCCAGGGCGCCGGTGGAGGCGCCCGAGCCGACGCCGCCGACGACGGTGAGGCCGTCCGCCGTGCCGGTGGCCTCCCGGATCCGGTCGGCGATCGCGCGGTAGCCGAGGTAGTGCACGTCGTCGTGGTACTGGCGCATCCAGTGGTACTCGGGGTGGGCGGCGAGGATCTCCTGGATCCGCTCGACACGGCGCTTCTGGTCGAGCTTCAGATCGCTGCACGGCTCCATCTGCTCCAGGGTGGCCCCGAGGACGGCCAGTTGGGTGCGCAGCGTGTGGTCCACCGTGGCCGAGCCGACGATGTGGCAGCGCAGGCCGTACCGGTGGCAGGTCAGGGCGAGGGCGTACGCGTAGATCCCGCTGGAGCTGTCCAGCAGGGTGTCCCCTCGGCGTACGACGCCGGTGTCGAGCAGGTGGCGCACCGCCGCGAGGGCGGAGACCACCTTCATCGTTTCAAAGCGCAGGCAGACGAGCCGGTCGTCGAGGCGTATCAGGTCCGGCCGGCCGATCGACTCCGCGATGTGCTGGTCCATGCCGGGCCGGTCCGTGCTGGGCTGGTTCATGGTGGGCGTTCTCCTTCGCAGGGGTGGTGCCGGTCGTGAAGGTGCGGGTGGCGGGGATGCCGTGGGCGGCCAGGGCGCGCAGGCAGGCGCGGACGCGGCGGCGCAGCCCGGGGGCGGCCGGGTCGAAGAGCACGCCGGCCACCGCGCCGCTGTGCGCGATCTGCACACCGACGGCCCCGGTCCGGTGGGCGAGGGTGGCCAGCGCGTCGAACTCCGGGTGGCACAGGACCCGTTGGCCGCGCCGCGCGCTGGCGGTGGCGACCGCGCCGAGCAGCTCCGCGCTGCCGGTGGCGACGGCCCGGCGCAGCAGGGCGCGCAGCCGCTCGTAGGCCCGTACGTCGTGCTCGTCCAGGCCGGCGGCCGGCAGGGACAGGGTGTCGACGGGCGCGCCCCCGCCGAGGGTGCAGCCCACGACGACCAGCGGCGGCAGGGCCGGGCCGAGCACCTCCAGGACCCGGCCCTCCCGCTGGGCGAACAGCACCGGGCGGCGGCCGCCGAGCATCAGGGGATCGGAGGCCAGTTCGGCGCGTACGGCGAGCGCGGCGATCGCCGGGGGGTCCAGCCGCACCCCGTACGAGTCCGCGACCGCGCGCACGGCGGCGATCACGTCGCTGCTGGAGCTGCCCATCCCCAAGCCCACCGGGATCTCGCCGCTGAGCCTCAACTCCCCGCCACAGGGCGGCCGGCCGGTGCGCCGCGCGCATTCCGCGGCGGCGAGGGCCGCGGCCCGCGCGGCCTTCGTGCGGTCGGCGGGTACGACGCTCAGCGCCCCGGGCGGCGTGCCGGGACGGCGGACGAACGCGGCGCTGCTGCCGGGGCCCGCCATGGGCAGGGTGACCAGTCCGGCGCACCGGCGCCCGGTGGCGTCGAGGAAGACGCCCTGGAGGATCTCGCCGTGGTGGCACGGTGCGTGCCCGGCCCCGGACAGAGCCGGGCGTGCGGCGCCGGGGGTCACGCGCCGCCCGCCGTCCGGTACCGGTACAGGATCGTCTCCTCGGCGCTGAACTGGGAGAAGGGGAAGGGCTCCGCGGACAGGGCGGTCACCCCGGAGCCGAGGAAGGCGCGGGCCACGGCGCTGCCGGTCTGCGCGTAGACGACCAGCGGGATGCCCCGGGAGCGGCAGCGCTCCAGGACGGTGTCGAAGGTGCCGTTGCTCAGGGTCATTCCGGTGGCGACGACGGCCTGCGCGCGCTCCAGCACCTCGTGCATGTCGTCGGTGACGGGGTCGCCCCACTGGGTGGCCCTGAGGTTGAGGTCGCACGGCAGCGGCCGGCCGCCGCGCGCGCGGATCGCCGCCACGAGCGGGTTGACCACGCCGATGAGGACGACCTCGGCGCCCTCCTCGATGTCCAGCAGCCCGGCGATGGCCGCGTCGCGGGCCTCGGCGCGGACTTCAGGGGTGCCGGCGGGCAGGGTGACGGGCTCGGCGTCGCCCTCGCCGGCCGCGACGCGGTGCGGGCGGATCTCGGAGAGGTAGGCGTCGAGGGCGGCGATCCGCAGGGGGCGGGGGGCCTCGCGCAGGAGGACGTCGAGCGGGGTGCCGGAGGAGTCGCGGCAGACGGCCGGGTCGATCTCACCGGCCTCGAAGGCGCAGCCGCCGAAGGATCCGCCGAGGCGGACCAGGACGTACTGGTTGAGGTAGGTGGTGTCGCCGCCGGCCAGCCGGGTGCCGTGGTGGATCCAGAACACGCTGGTGGCGACGAGGGAGGAGGGCAGCGGGCCGTGCTCGCCGGCCAGGACGGCCTCGGCGAGCGCGTCGACGGAAGCCGCGGGGGCAGTGGCCGCGGCGGTCGTGGCCGTGGGGGTGGTGGCCGTGGGGGTGGTGGGCGGGGTCATGAGGTTTCCCTTCACAGAGCGGGCTGGGTGGTCGGTGCCGCGGCGCGCAGCGGTCCGCGGTAGGCGACCTGCGGGTGTCCGAGGGCATCGGTGGTGAGTTCGGCGTCCACCTCGAAGACCTCGGCGAGCAGCCGCGGCGTCAGGACGGCGGCGGGCGGGCCGGAGGCGGTCAGGCGGCCGTGGTGCAGGAGCAGCAGCCGGTCGCAGTAGCGGGCGGCGAGGGACAGGTCGTGCAGGGCGACCAGGACCGTCTGGCCGGTGCCGGCCAGCAGCTCCATCAGTTCCAGCTGGTGTTTCACGTCGAGGTGGTTGGTCGGCTCGTCGAGCAGGAGCGCGGACGGCTGCTGGGCCAGCGCGCGGGCGAGGTGGGTGCGCTGCCGCTCGCCGCCCGACAGCGCCTTCCAGGGGCGGCCGGCGAGGGCGGTGAGTCCTACGCGTTCCAGCGCGGCGGCGACGATCGCCCGGTCGGTGGCGCCGGGCCCGTGCCAGCGGTCGCGGAACGGGGTGCGTCCCAGTCCCACGATGTCGGCGACCGGCAGATCGCTGTCCGCGCCCGCGTCCTGCGCGACGAAGGCCACGCGCCGGGCGATCCGGCGCGCGCTCCAGCCGCGTACGGACTCCCCCTCGTACCGGACCGCGCCCGCGTCCGGGGTCCGCAGTCCGGCCAGGCAGCGCAGCAGCGAGGATTTGCCCGAGCCGTTGGGGCCGAGCAGCCCGACGGTCTCGCCGGGGGCGATGTCGGCGCTGATCTCGCGGACGACGGGCGTGCCCGCCACCGACCAGCTGACGCCTTCGGCGGTGATCCTCACAGCTCCCCCCGCTTGCGCAGGACCAGCAGGAAGATCGGTACGCCCAGCAGTGCGGTGATCACGCCGACGGGCACCTCGCGGGGGCCGAAGGCGACCCGTGCCAGCGCGTCCGTCCACACCAGGAACACCGCGCCCGCCAGGGCCGCGTACGGCAGCAGCACCCGGTGCAGCGGGCCGACGAGGAACCGCACCCCGTGGGGGACGATCAGCCCGACGAAGCCGATGGCGCCGACGGTGGCCACCGCCACCGCGGTCAGCACGGCGGTGACCACGAGCAGCAGCATCCGCGTGTGCCGTACCTCGATGCCCAGCGAGGCGGCGGTGTCGGTGCCGAAGGCGAGCCCGTCGAGGGCGTTCGAGCAGAGCCAGGCCGCCGCGATCCCCAGCGGGGTGACGACCGCGCAGACCGCGACCGTGTTCCAGCGGGCGGGCGCCATCGAGCCGAGGAGCCAGTGGGTGACGGCCCGGGTGGTGTCCGCGTCCGCGGAGGCCATCAGCACGAGCGAGGTCAGCGCGGTGAAGAGCTGCCCGATGACCACGCCGGTGAGGACGATCCGTACGGAGTCCAGCCCGGTGCGCCGCAGGAGCAGCAGGAGCAGCCCGAAGGAGAGCAGCGCGCCGGCGAGTGCTCCGCCGGTGACGCCGAGCGTGCTCGCGCCGATCCCGAGGACGACCACGGTGACGGCTCCCGCGGAGGCGCCCGAGGAGACGCCGAGCAGGTAGGGGTCGGCGAGGGCGTTACGGGTCACGGCCTGGAGCACCGCTCCGCACACGGCGAGCGAGGCGCCGACGAGGGCGGCCATCAGCACGCGCGGCAGCCGCAGGTCCCAGACGAGCGAGTCCAGCAGCGGGGGCAACGGCTCGACGCGCAGGCCGAGCCGGCCGCCGAGGACGCGGGCGACCCCGGTCCAGCCCACGTCGGCGGCGCCGATGCGCAGGGCCGCCGCGACGGAGGCCGCCAGGACGGCTGCGGCGAGGAGGAAGCGGCCCGCACCGGCCGCGGCGGACGCGGCGGACGCGGCGGACGCGGCGGACCGGCGGGGGGCCGGGCACGGCCCCCCGGGGGCGACCCGCTCCGCGGTCAGCGGGTCAGCGGACATACCCGAGGTCCTTCATCCCGGCCGCGAGCAGTCCCAGCGCGTGCACGGAGCGCACGGAGGGGTCCAGTTCGATGCCGGGCACTTCGAGGATCCTGGCGTCGCGGACCGCGGGCAGGTGGGAAACGACCGGGTGCCGGGCCATGGTGGCGCGCTTCTCGGCGGCGCTGTCGCCGGGCCGGCCGCGCTCGGACAGGTCGCCGATCACGATGAAGTCGGGTGCTCGCTGGGCGACTTCCTCCCAGGAGACCTCCGGCCAGTCCTCGTCGATGTCGTCGAAGGCGTTCTTCGCGCCGACGATCCGGCTCATCTCGCTGGGCAGGCCGGACTTGCCCGCCACGTAGGGCATGCCGTTGAAGACGGAGTAGAGGAAGACCACGGTGGGCCGTTCGGCGCCTCCGGGTCCCCCGGGGACCTTGGCCGCGTTCTCCCCGGCCCGGGCGACGGCGGCGCGCTGGCCGGCGGCCAGCGCAGCGGCCCGCTCCTGGTTCGCCGGTACGTACGAGTCCCCGGGCGACCTGCAGCAGTCGGCCGACGGCCGCCTGTACAAGGAGTCC
>NZ_JBSFDF010000020.1:0-123877 GCF_053593795.1 Streptomyces sp. NPDC002104
GGGGCTGTGCCCCGGACCCCGTGGGGCTGTGCCCCGGACCCCGTGGGGCTGTGCCCCGGACCCCGTGGGGCTGTGCCCCGGACCCCGTGGGGCTGCGCCCCCGACCCCGCGGGGCTGCGCCCCGGGGTCCGGTGCTCAAGCGTCGGAAGGGCTGGGGCGGGTCGGCGCTCCGGCCACGGGTCAGCCCGCTCCGCGTTGCTTCAGCATGTCGGCCATCAGCTGGAGTTCCGACTGCTGGGCCTCCACCATGCCCTGGGCCAGGGCCCGCTCGGCCGGGTTCGCGCACTGGGCGGCGCATCCCTCGGCCATGGCGACGCCCCCCTTGTGGTGGTCGGTCATCAGGCGCAGGTAGAGCACCTCGGCGTCCCGGCCCTCGGCGGAGCCGAGCCGGGCCAGGTCCTCCTTGGTGGCCATGCCGGGCATCAGCGCGCCGGGCTTGGTGACGGCCCCGCCCATGGCGTGGCCCTCCATGCCGTGCTCCGCGCCGCCGGTGCCCATCCAGGACATCGGCGGCTCGTCCGCCACGACCTTCGGCAGCCCCCACAGGTCGAGCCAGCCCAGCAGCATGCCGCGCTGGTTGGCCTGGGTGTTGGCGATGTCGTAGGCGAGGACCCGTACCGGCTCGTCCTTGGTGCGGTCGCGCACGATGAAGGACATCTCCACCGCCTGCTGGTGGTGGACGGCCATGTCCCGGGCGAAGCCCGCGTCGGCCGAGTAGAGCCCCGGCGTACGGGAGGCCTCGGGGGCGGAATCGGCTCCCCCCGCGGTGGCGACCGTGGCCCCCACCGCGAAGAGCAGCGCCAGGCCGACGGCCGAGCCCGCGACCCAGTACGTACGGGACGCGGAGCCCTTGGCGGCCGTACGGGTCACTTCTCGGCCAGCCCGTTCGTGCAGGCCGCACCCGGCTCGGGGGTCTGCGGGCCCTGCACGTACTTGGTGAGGAACGCCGCCACGCGGGCGTCGTCCGCCGTGTCCACGGTCAGCTGCTTGCCCCACGCGCTGAGCATGATCGCGCCCGCCTGCTCCTTGACGGGGCTCATCAGCGTGTACGGGCGCTTGGCCACGGTGCCGGCGAGCTTCTCGACGTCGGCGGGGGCGGCCTTCTCGTTGTACGTCACCCACACGGCGCCGTGCTCCAGCGAGTGCACGGCGTTGATCTCGGGAATCGGGTTCTTGTAGACGTCGCCGTTGCAGTTCATCCAGCGGGGGTTGTGGTCCCCGCCGACCGGCGGGGTCATCTCGTACTTCACCGGGGTCTCGACGTGCTTGCGGCCGAGCTTCGCGGCGTCCCAGCTCTGCTCACCGGCCACCGGCGCCTTGCGCTTGGCCTCGTCGGCTTCCTTCTTGTTCTGCTGGTCGACCATCACCCAGGCGCCGAAGCCGATGAGCCCGGTGACGATGGCGGCCGACGCGGTGATCGCGATGGCCTTGTTGCGCCGGTCGCGCGACTGGTCGGCGCGCCGCATCTCGGCTATCCGCGCCTGACGGGAGGTGTTGGTTTCGGACTTCCTGCTGGCCATGGCCCTGAATCCTTTTGCTGAGGGGGGTGGGGTGGAGAACGCGCTGCCTGGGTGCCGCCGGACCGGGACCGGTCAGGTCCGCTGCACCTGGAGGGCGTACAGGTCGGGGCCGCGCGCGAGCGCCGAAGGGGGCCGGATCCCCCGCGCCGGGCCGGGCCGCACGGCGGGCGCGGGCGCCCCGCCGGCCATCAGGACCGCGGGCGGAGCCGGGGGCAGCAGGCCGGGGAGTACGTGCGAGAGCGGGGAGCAGCCGGGCCGGTCGTACGGCGCCGCGCAGACGGCGCGGTGCGCACCGGGGGCGTGGGCCGCGTGCCCGGCGCGTACGCCCGGGACGGCGGCGGCCGGATCCCCGGCGGAGGCGGCCCGGCACAGGAAGGCCGTACCGGCCAGCACCCCGAAGGCCATCAGGAGGACGGCACGCCGGAGGAGCGGACGTCTCCGACGTCCCTGCTCGTCCCGCGCATGGCCCCCCATGGGCGCCGATGGTAATGCTCATGACCGGCCCAAGGTCAGTCCGGGGGTGCCACCGGCTTTCCGGGGTGCGTAATCTGGCGGAAACCACCGCTGGCGATACTGGGCCGGCCCGACTGTGCCCCTGCCCTCGCGGCAGTGGTGCACAGGCCGCCTGAACTGCGAGGATGAAGCCATGGACAAGCAGCAGGAATTCGTCCTCCGGACGCTCGAGGAGCGCGACATCCGCTTCGTGCGCCTGTGGTTCACCGACGTGCTGGGCTTCCTGAAGTCCGTAGCGGTCGCGCCGGCGGAGCTGGAACAGGCCTTTGACGAGGGCATCGGGTTCGACGGCTCGGCCATCGAGGGATTCGCGCGGGTCTACGAGTCCGACATGATCGCCAAGCCGGACCCGAGCACCTTCCAGATACTGCCGTGGCGCGCGGAGGCCCCCGGAACGGCGCGGATGTTCTGCGACATCCTGATGCCGGACGGCTCGCCCTCCTACGCGGACCCGCGGTACGTCCTCAAGCGCATCCTGAACAAGACCTCCGACCTGGGCTTCACCTTCTACACCCACCCGGAGATCGAGTTCTTCCTGCTGAAGGACAAGCCGCTGGACGGCACCCGGCCCACCCCGGCGGACAACTCGGGCTATTTCGACCACACTCCGCAGAACGTCGGCATGGACTTCCGCCGCCAGGCGATCACCATGCTCGAATCCATGGGCATCTCGGTCGAGTTCAGCCACCACGAGGGCGCCCCGGGCCAGCAGGAGATCGACCTGCGCTACGCCGACGCCCTCTCGACGGCCGACAACATCATGACCTTCCGCCTGGTCATGAAGCAGGTCGCGCTGGAGCAGGGCGTCCAGGCCACCTTCATGCCGAAGCCCTTCTCGGAGTACCCCGGTTCGGGCATGCACACCCACCTCTCCCTCTTCGAGGGCGACCGCAACGCCTTCTACGAGTCGGGCGCCGAGTACCAGCTCTCCAAGGTCGGCCGCTCCTTCATCGCGGGCCTGCTCAAGCACGCGGCGGAGACGGCCGCCGTGACCAACCAGTGGGTCAACTCCTACAAGCGCATCTGGGGCGGCTCCTCGCGCACCGCCGGCTCCGGCGGCGAGGCCCCCTCGTACATCTGCTGGGGCCACAACAACCGTTCGGCCCTGATCCGCGTGCCGATGTACAAGCCGGGCAAGACGGGCTCCTCCCGCGTGGAGGTCCGCTCGATCGACTCGGGCGCCAACCCGTACCTGACGTACGCCGTCCTGCTGGCCGCGGGCCTCAAGGGCATCGAGGAGGGCTACGAACTCCCGGCCGGCGCCGACGACGACGTCTGGGCCCTCTCCGACGCCGAACGCCGCGCGATGGGCATCGAACCCCTCCCGCAGAACCTCGGCGAGGCCATCGCCCTGATGGAGAAGAGCGAACTGGTCGCCGAAACCCTCGGCGAGCACGTCTTCGACTTCTTCCTGCGCAACAAGAAGCAGGAGTGGGAGGAATACCGGAGCGAGGTCACGGCCTTCGAACTCCGCAAGATGATGCCGGTGCTGTAAGCGCCGGAAGAGGCCTGCGGCCGGCCTCCTCGGGTCTCGAGGGGGCCGGCCGCACGACGTGACGGTGCACGTCAGCCGCGCAGCACGCGGCCCTGGCTGTCGGTGCGGTCGTTCTTGACCAGGAACAGGATGCCGTCGATCAGGGCCCAGAAGCCGAGGCCGCCGCAGGTGAGCAGCTGGGCGATGGCCATGCCGGTGTGGCCGGTGTAGAAGCGGCCGATGCCGAAGCCGCCGAGGAAGATCTGCAGCAGACCGGCCGTCACCTTGGACTTCTCGGAGTACTGCTGACCGTTCGGGGCGAAGTTCTGGGACATGCGAAAGCTCCTTGTGCACTGCTGTAAGCGGGGACGTGTGCTGCGACCCTCGGGTCGTAGCGGAATGACTGACCCGCGACGGCTGTGCATGGTTGCCCTGCGGACTCCGACGTGATCAACCTGTGATCACATGACGGTATTGCGGACAACCGTCCAGGTCAGTGCCACCCCAAGGACGGCCGCCTGTCCCCGGATTCCGATCGCCGGATGGTACGTCCGCCCGCGCAGGCCTTCGGTGAACCAGCGGGCGTGGAGGAAGAGGGCGAGCGGCAGGCCCAGCAGGAACAGCACCGCGTTGTCGTGGAGGGCCGCGGCGAAGTCGCCGTGCAGGATGTCGAAACACATCCGGGTGGCACCGCAGGCCGGGCAGAGCAGTCCCGTCAGCCAGTTGAAGGGGCAGCGGGGAAGCCAGTGGCCCGGCTCGTGCGGGTTGGTGCCCCAGAGGTACGCGGCCCCCGCGCCCAGCACCGCGAGCGAGGCGAGCGGGCCGGCCGCGGGGCGGCGCAGCAGCGACGCGCGAGATCCGCGGGTGTCCGGCGGGTCGGCCGACATGGGTGCTCCTCCTCGGCTTACCCGCACGGCGGAGTGTGTGAGCAACCGGGGCCATCTTCGCACCGGGGGCCCGGCCCGTGCCCGTGGGGCCGCTCCCGGTGCCCGTAGGGCGGCTCCCGGTGCCCGTGGGGCGGCTCCCGGTGCCCGTGGGGCGGCTCCCCGGGCCCGTGGGGCGGATCCCCCGGGCCCGCCCCCGCCTACGCCTGAGGTACCGCGCGGTGCCAGGCGGCGCGGTTCGGGGTGGCGGTGGGGGTGGCGACGTGGAGTTCGGCGTCCAGGCCGAGGACCGCGACGGTCGTCGCGCCGCCCGGTTCCTGGATGCCCGCCGGGGCGCCCGCGTAGAGCATCTGGGACTCCGTCCACGCCGGCGGGCCGCCGAGCCCCGTCGTGGCGACCGTGCCCTGGTCGGCGCGGCCCGACAGGAGGCGGCCCGCCACGCCCACCGCGCCGTAACCCGCCCGGCCGCCGGTCTCCGTGACGCTGGAGACGGTGGGCTTCGGGGCGCCCGGCGCCGCCGTGACCAGGGCCGTGCGGACGACCCCGGAGTCGGGGCGGCGGAAGTACAGGCGGACACCCGCCCCCTCCGGGGCGGCGGTCAGCGGGACGGTGGTGGCGGGGAGCCCGGTCGGGAAGGGGCCGGCCAGGGGCGCGCCCGGGGCGGGCTGGATCCAGGCCAGCACCGACTGGGTGGTGGCGGCGTAGACGTGGCGGCGCCCGGCGGAGTCGATGGCCGTCACCGGGTCGGACTGCACGTCTGCGCCCCCCAGTTGCTGCCAGGCGCCGAAGGAGCCCGAGGGCCCCTGGGTGCGGGCGCGCAGGGTGCGCCGGGAGTCGCGGACGTACACCGTCAGCAGCCCGTCCGGGCCGGCGACGGCCGAGGGCGCGCTGATCGCGGAGGTGCCGGGATCGTCCTTGGGCTCCGGGGTGCCGAGGGAAACCCACGCCCCGAACGGGCCGCCGGCCACGGACTGGGCGGCGTAGACGATCTCGCGGAGGTAGTCCTGCGGCCGGCTGCCGATGACGGTGCGGGTCGCGAAGACGGCGACGCGCCCGTCGGGGAGGCGCGCGGTGGTGGCACCCGGGTCGATGCCGGTGCCCGGCAGCAGCGCCGGGCCGTGCCAGGCGGCGCCGGCGCCGGTGCCGGCCCCGCGGTTCCAGACGGCCATCTGGCCGTCGAGGACGCCGAAGGCGTACAGCCGGCCGGTCGTGCCCTGCACCAGCCAGGAGGAGTGGTCGCCGCGCGCGTACCGCAGCGACTGGGCCCAGTTGTGGCCGGTCGGGCTGCCCGCGACCTTGCGGTCGCCGCAGCCGGAGGGCGAGCCGCAGTAGTTCTGCCGGTCCTGCCAGGCGTACGTCTTCAGGTAGGTGAGCTTCGCCTGGGTCGTCTGCGGGTCCAGCGCGTGCGGCAGGGAGCCGTTGTGGTAGCCGACGTAGTTCTGCACCGTGAAGCGGGGCCGCTTGCCGACCGGGACCCGCGCGGCGTACGAGGCGGCCGCGGCCTGCGCGAACCGCGCCCCGTACATGTGGTCCTGATGGTCGGTGAGCCGGCCGGTGCCGGGGTAGCGGCCCGGCGACGGGTCCTGCATCCGTATCGTCGTCGGCTTGTACCGCTCCAGGATCCCCGATATCGCCGCTATGACCTGGTCCTTGGTGTACTTGGGCGGCATCTTGACCGGGGAGCCGGCGCTGAGCTGCGGGGTGATCGTCCGTATCCGGCCGTTCCACAGGCCGCGCAGGCTGTCCGGGCTGTCGGCGAGCGGGGCGCGGGCCTCGCGCATCTGCAGCCAGACCAGGTTGACCTGCGGCTTCGCTATGAGGACGTCGAGCTCGGCGTTGCCGCCGCCCGCGGTGGGGACGACCGTACGGCGCCACGGGCTGGTGCGGTCGCCGGTGACCATCTGCGCGTAGGCGGAGCGTATGCCGTTCTGCCGGGCCTCCGCGTAGTGGGCGCGGTCGGCGGGCTGCGCCGGGTCCTTGGCCGCGCCGCCGTTGGCCTGGTTGCGGCCGTCGGCCTCGCCGGAGGTGAGGTACAGGCTGGTGAGCGGGGTCCCCGCCCCCAGGGAGCGGATGATGTCGGGGTTCATGAAGAACAGGTCGTCGTCGGGGTGGGCGACGATCTGGACGATCGATCCGCCGGTGGCGCTCACCGGGGCGGTGGACGCGGGGCCGGATCCGGGGACGGCCTCGGCCGCGGTCTGCTGGCCGGAGGCAACGGCGAGCGCGCCGGTGACCCCGATGGTCAGCATCGGGACCACGGTCGCGAGGAGGAAGCGTCGGCGGGATACGGCCATGGGTTGCGTCGCCTTGAGGTCGTTCGGCAGGAAGAACCGGGTGAAGCTATCGGACAGTCAGTGAGAGTCCAATTCGGGCAAGTTGGTTCACTCGGATCGCCATGAATTCCGATTTGTCGAAACGGCGGCCCCGTGTGCGGCCGCCGGGCGTTTCCTACGTGACGGACATCACGCGCGTGCGCCCACCAAAAAACGCCCCCGTGGGGGGCGTTGATCGGTCCTGGTCCTCACCGGTCTCTCCGGCCGGTCTCTCCTGCCGGGGTGGTCAGGGCGCGCCGTTCGGCGGCCCCACCGGCTGCCACGGTGCCAGGTGTGCGTTCGGGTCGTCCGCCGACGAGGTCACGTACAGCCGCCCGTCCAGCCCCATGACCGCCAGGTTCACGGTGCTCTTCCCGTCCAGCGTCGAGGAGGGCGCCCCGACGAACATCAGCGCGGACCCCTCCCAGGCCCGGCCCGGGCCGATGTCCGAGCCCAGCCGGCCTCCCGCCGCCCGCCCGGCCAGCAGGGGGCCGCTCGCCGTCACCGAGCCGAAGCCCGCCTGCCCGCCCAGGTCGGTGAGGCCGGTCACCTGCAGCCCGCCGGCGCCGGTGAACAGGGCGGTGGCGATCCCGCCGGAGTCCGGCTTGCGGAACCACAGCCGTACGCCGTCCTCCCGGCTCTGCGCCGTGATCGGCAGCGCCGGCGCCGGCAGACCGGTCGCGGTGGCGCGGCCGAGCGGGGCGCCGGCCTTCGGCTGGGACCAGCCCAGTACGGTCCTGGTGGTCGCGGAGAGGACCACGCGCCGTCCGGCGGCGTCGGTCGCGGCGACCGGGCTGCCGTGCAGGTCGGAGCCGCCGTACCGGTCCCACGGGCCCCAGGCGCCCGTGGGGGACTGCACCCGCCCGCGCAGGGTGTACGCGCCGTCGCGCACGTAGACCGCGAGCTGCCCGGAGCCGTCGAGGGCCACCGCGGGCGCGCTGATGTCGGAGGTCCAGTTCTCGTCGGAGGTCTCCGGGGTGCCGAGCACCGTCCAGTCCCCGAACTCCTCCGATCCGGGAGCCCGTTGCACCGTGAAGACGACCTCGCGCCGGTAGTCGGCGGGCCGGGCGCCGAAGGAGGTGCGGGTGCCGAAGGCGGCGATCCTGCCGTCGGCCAGGGTCACGGTGGAGACGCCCTGGTCCATGGCGGTGCCGGCGGGTTCGGGGAGCAGCCGGGGCCCCCTCCAGGCGCCGAGCGGGCCGGTGCGGTGCCAGAGGGCGAGCTGCCCGTCGAGCACCTTGAACGCCCACAGCCCGTGCTCCTTGTCGGAGGCCAGCCAGGAGGTGGCGGTGCCGCGGGCGTAGTTGATGGAGGAGCTCCAGTGGTGGCCGGCCGGGTTGTCGGCGACCTTCAGGTCCCCGCAGCCGGCGGGGCTGCCGCAGTGGTTCTGCCGGTCGGTCCACGCGTACGTGTCCAGGATGTCCAGTTTGGCCTTGGCCTCGTCCGGGCCGAGGGCGTTGGGGAGCCAGCCGTTGAAGTAGCCGAGGTAGTTCTGCACGGAGAAGTGCGGGCGGTCCTTGACCTCCTTCGCGTAGGCGCCGAGGGCGACCTGGACGAAGCGGGCCCCGTAGAAGTGGTCCTGATGGTCCGTGTAGTGCCTGCCACCGTCGGGGTACCGGCCGGGCGTCGGGTCCTGGGAGCGGACGGTGGTCGGCCCGTACCGCTTCAGGATGTCGACGAGGGTCCGTACGACCTGGTCCTTCGTGTAGGTGAACTGCTGCTTGACCGGGCTTCCGGAGGCGAGCATCGACTCCAGCCGGGGGACCGTGCCGTCCCAGAGGCCGTGCAGGCTGTCGGGCCGGGGCGCCCAGACGTGGCCGGCCTCGCGCATCTGCAGCCAGACGAGATTGACCTCCGGCTTCGCCGTGAGGACGTCGATCTCGGCGCGGCCGCCGCCCGCGGTCGCCACGGCCGTGCGCTTCCAGGGGCTGTCCTTGTCGCCGGTGGCCATCTGCGCGTAGGCGGAGCGGATGCCGTTCTGGCGGGCCTCGGCGTAGGCGGCCTTGTCGGGCGGGGTGACGGCCACCTCGGCCGCGCGCGCGTTGATTCCGTCGGCCTCGCCCGAGGTGAGGTAGACCGAGGTGACGGGATGGCCCGCCGCTATGGAATAGCGCAGGTCCGGGTTCATGAAGTAGAGGTCGTCGTCGGGGTGCGCCAGGACCTGGAGCACCCGGCCGGCGCCCGTGAGGGCCGCCGGGTCGGCGGCTCCGGAAGCGGAGCCCGCCGCCTTGCCGCCGCCGCCGGGGTGGGTGAGGGCGTCGAGAGCCCCGTTCCCCCAGAGCAGCATCGCCCCGACGGCGGCGGCCGCCGCACCGGCCCCGACGGCCCTGCCGACCCGCCCGCGCCGCCTGCGGGCCAGGGCGCGGGCCCGCCGGGTACGCGTCTCGGCGCGGGTGCCCCCGGCGCCCCGGGTGCGGGCGCCCGGCCCGGCAGGGTCTCCGGACGGGCCGCCACCGGGGCTGTCGCCGGGGCCGCCACCGGGGCCGTCGTCCCGCCGGGCGGACGGTTCCTCGGCGGGGCGTTCGGGGTCGTGCATCGGGGTCCTCCGGGCCGGTGGGCGGGGAACGGGCCCCATTGCGGCGCAAGTGTGCCAAAAATCTGACAATACGCCCCATTGGGGATGCGGTGAGTCGAACGCCTGCTCCGGCTAGGCTCTCCCCGGGCGGAAGCGCGGCCCTGCCGACGGCGAAACCCGCCGAAGGCGGGCGAGACCCCGCGAAGCCGCCCGGCCAGGGCAGAGGCAAGGGCAGGCCGACGTACGCGGGAGGCGGCGGGATGACAGTCCCGGGACGCAGGAGCAGTACCTTCAGCCGGCTGCTGCGCAGCGGGTTCACCGACCCCTCGGCCGCCGCCCGGCTGCTCGACACCGACGCGCTGGCCGCCGTACGCGCCGATCCGGTGCTCCTCGACGCGCTGGGGGCCACCGCCGATCCCGACCTCGCCCTCCTCGGGCTGGTCCGCATCGCCGAGGCGCAGGCCCCCGAGGAACTGCCCGTCCTCCTCGACACCCTCGTCAGCGCCAAACCCCTGCGCGACCGCCTCCTCGGCGTGCTCGGCGCCTCCGAGGCCCTCGGCGACCACCTCGCCCGCCATCCCCGGGACTGGCAGGCCCTCGTCACCTACGAGGCCGCCGATCTGCACCCCGGACTGCCCGAGTTCGAGAGCGGGCTGGCCGGCGCCCACGACCCCGTCACCCTGCGCGTCGCCTACCGCCGCTGCCTGCTCTCCATCGCCGCCCGCGACGTCTGCGGGACCATAGACGTGGCCCAGACCGCCGCCGAACTCGCCGACCTGGCCACCGCCACCCTCCGCGCGGCCCTGCGCATCGCGACCGCCGCCGCCCCCGAGGACGCGGCCGTGTGCCGGCTCGCCGTCATCGCCATGGGCAAGTGCGGCGGCAACGAGCTCAACTACGTGTCCGACGTCGACGTCATCTTCGTCGGCGACGCGGCCCCCGGCGCCGACGAGGGCAAGGCCGTCCAGGCCGCCACCCGGCTCGCCTCCCACCTCATGCGGATCTGCTCCGAGACCACCGTCGAAGGCACCATCTGGCCCGTCGACGCCAACCTCCGCCCCGAGGGCAGAAACGGTCCGCTCGTCCGCACCCTCGCCTCCCACCTCGCCTACTACCAGCGCTGGGCCAAGACCTGGGAGTTCCAGGCCCTCCTCAAGGCCCGCGCCGTCGCCGGCGACGAAGCCCTCGGCGCCGAGTACATCGACGCCATAACTCCCCTCGTCTGGCAGGCCGCCGAGCGCGAGAACTTCGTCGCCGACGTCCAGAAGATGCGCCGCCGCGTCGTCGACAACATCCCCGCAGCCCAGGTCGACCGCGAGCTGAAACTCGGCCCCGGCGGCCTGCGCGACGTCGAGTTCGCCGTCCAGCTCCTCCAGCTCGTGCACGGCCGCTCCGACGCCACCCTGCACTCCGGCACCACCCTCGACGCGCTCACGGCCCTCGCCGCCGGCGGCTACGTCGGGCGTACCGACGCCGCCCAACTCCACGACGCGTACCGCTTCCTGCGCGCCATGGAACACCGCATCCAGCTCTACCGGCTGCGCCGCACCCACCTCGTCCCCGAGGACGAGGCCGACCTGCGGCGCCTGGGCCGCTCGCTGGGCCTGCGCACCGAACCTGTCGCCGAACTGGGCAAGGCCTGGCGCCGGCACGCCTCCGTCGTCCGCCGCCTGCACGAGAAGATCTTCTACCGGCCGCTCCTCGACGCCGTGGCCCAGCTCGCCCCCGGCGAGACCCGGCTCTCCCCGCGCGCCGCCGGCCAGCGCCTCGAAGCCCTCGGGTACGCCGACCCGGCCGCCGCCCTGCGCCACCTCGAAGCCCTGGCCTCCGGCGTCACCCGCGCCGCCGCCATCCAGCGCACCCTGCTGCCCGTGCTCCTCGGCTGGTTCGCCGACTCCGCCGACCCCGACGCGGGCCTGCTGAACTTCCGCAAGGTCTCCGACGCCCTCGGCCGCACCCCCTGGTACCTGCGCCTCCTGCGCGACGAAGGCGCCGCCGCGGAGAACCTCGCCCGCGTGCTCTCCGCCGGACGCCTCGCCCCCGACCTCCTCCTGCGCGCCCCCGAAGCGGTGGCCCTGCTGGGCGACCCCGAAGGCCTGGTTCCCCGTACCCACGAGGCCCTCGAACAGGAGGTCCTCGCCGCCGTCGGCCGCGCCGAGAACCCCGAGGCCGGGGTGGCCGCCGCCCGCGGGGTCCGGCGCCGCGAACTGTTCCGCACCACCGCCGCCGACATCATCGGCTCCTACGGTACGGAGGACAGCCCGGCCGAGGAGGACCACGGAGCCCTGGTCGACCGGGTCGGCCGCGCCGTCTCCGAACTCACCGCCGCCACCGTCGCCGGAGCCCTGCGCGCCGCCGTCCGGAGCCACTGGGGCGACACCCTGCCCACCCGCTTCGCCGTCATCGGCGTCGGCCGCTTCGGCGGCCACGAGCTCGGCTACGGATCCGACGCCGACGTCCTCTTCGTCCACGAGCCGCGCGAGGGCGTCGACGAACAGGAAGCCGCCAAGGCCGCCCAGCACGTCATCTCCGAAATGCGCAGGCTCCTCCAGCTCCCCACCGCGGACCCGCCGCTGCTCATCGACGCCGACCTGCGCCCCGAGGGCCGCTCCGGCCCCCTGGTCCGCACCCTGCCCTCCTACGCCGCCTACTACCGCCGCTGGTCCCTGACCTGGGAGTCCCAGGCCCTGCTGCGTGCCGAACCGGTGGCCGGCGACCTCGACCTGGGCCGCCGCTTCATCGAGCTGATCGACCCGCTGCGCTACCCGATGGAAGGCATCGGCGAGGACGCCGCCCGCGAGATCCGGCGCCTCAAGGCCCGGATGGAGTCCGAACGGCTGCCCAGGGGCGCCGACCCGACCCTGCACACCAAACTCGGCCGCGGCGGCCTCAGCGACGTCGAGTGGACCGTCCAGCTGATCCAGATGCGGCACGCCTGGGCGGAACCGGGCCTGCGCACGACCCGCACCCGCGAGGCCCTGGCCGCCGCGCACGCGGCCGGCCTGATCCCCACCGAGGAGGCGCAGATCCTGGACGAGGCCTGGGTCCTGGCCACCCGGGTCCGCAACGCCGTGATGCTGGTCCGCGGCCGCGCGGGCGACACCTTCCCCTCGGAGGCCCGCGAGCTGGCGGCCGTCGGCCGCTACCTCGGCTACGCGGAGGGCACGGTCGGCGACATGCTGGAGGACTACCGCCGCATCACCCGCCGGGCGCGGGGCGTGGTGGACGAGCTGTTCTACGGGGGCTGATCCACGGGGCTGATCCACGGGCCCGATCCACCGGGCTGATCCACCGGGCCGACCCACGGAACCGACCGAGCGCGGGGACCCCGCCGCCGACCCCTGTACGGCGGCGCGGTCCCCGCGCTCGGGTTCTCTTCCGGGCCTGCCTGTTGGCTCCACCCGGCTCCCTTCCCGGTTACGGGAGGGACGTGTCGTACCCCTTGTCCTGGTCGGAGTCGTAGACCTGCTTGCCCTGGGCGTCGTAGCCCTTGACCCGCGGGGCCTTGGTGACGGACCGGCCGAGGACGCCGGTCGCGGCGAACCAGCCGTGGTCCAGGGCGGCTTCGACGGTCGCGCCGCCGTAGCCGACGGTGACCCGCGCGACCCCGGGGTCGACGGTGCCGATGCTGCCCCAGCGGTAGGGGAGCTTCCACGCGCCTTCGGAGCTCAGCCTCTGCAGGTAGAGCTTGCCCCCGTTGATGTCGGGCCGGACGGGTCCGCCCTCGGGGTCCGAGCCGCCGCCCACGGAGGTGTTGAGCCCGCTGGCCTGCCCGTCCTTGATGTGGCAGATGAGCCGGACCTGCTGCGGGGCCTCCTTGACGGCGACGATGTACCGGCCGTCCCCGGGGGAGTTGTCGTTGCCGGTGCTGCGCTGCGCGAGCAGGATCCGGTAGTCGGTGGCCTTGCCCAGGTCCGCCCGCTGGAACCCCGCCGGATCGGCGTGCTGCCGGTCGTAGGCGAGGCACAGTCCGAGCCCGGCGGCCGCCTCCTGGAAGGTGATCCCGTCGGCGAGCTGCCCCGGTGTCGCGGGCGCCGCCGGTCCCGGGGGCGCCTGGGGGGTGGGCGGGGGCGCCGCGCTCCGCTTGGGGCCGCCGTCCGCCACCGGTACGGCCACCGGGCCGCCGCCGGTGCCGTTCCCGGCGAGCACCAGGGCCGTGACCGGGACGACCGCCAGCGCGACCAGGGCCGCCCCCGCCGCCGCGAGCCGGCGGGCCCGCCGCTCCGCCCGGCCCTGCCGGACGATCTCCGGATACGGCACGGCGGCGGGCCGCACGGCCTCGGCGCCCCGGGCCATCCAGTCCCGCAGGTCCAGCTCGAACTCCTCGCCGCCCCGACCGTCCTGCCCGCCCTGCCCGTCGCCGTACTGGCCGTTCACAGGACCGCCCCCTCGCTCCTCGACACGATCCGTCCCAGTCCGGGCCAGGCGCGCAGTTTCGCCAGCGCCTTGGAGGCCTGGCTCTTGACGGTGCCCTGGGAGCACCCGAGTACGTCGGCGGTCTCGGCCTCGGAGAGGTCCTCCCAGTACCGCATCACCACCACCGCCCGCTGCCGGGCCGGCAGTTGGGCCAGCGCCTCCATCAGCGCGCCCCGCTCGTCGGCCCACGCGGTGTCCTGGTCGCCCACGGACGTGTCCGGCACGCTGGCCGTCAGCCGCTCCGCGACCCGGCGCTTGCGGAACCGGTCGCTGTTGCACGTGACCAGCATCCGGCGGACGTACGCCTCCGGGCTGTCCATGCGCGACACGCGCCGCCACGAGCGGTACGCCTTCGCCAGCGCGGCCTGGGTCACGTCCTCCGCGTCGTGCGGATCACCCGTCAGCAGGTAGGCGGTCCGGACCAGATGGACCCAGCGCGCGGCAACGAACGACTCGAACTGAGCCTCTTCCTCGGCCTGCATCGGCACCTCCTCGCCCCCATGACCACCACCCGCGCCGATTCGGTTGCCCGGAGGGGCGAACGAATTTTCGCGGCCCGGCCGAGAGTCGCGATCTTGGCCTGATATAGGCTGCGCGCCTCCTTGCACGGATCTCACGCATCTGATGCATCTCACGCCCGGGGGGGGCCTTTTCCTCATGACTCCGCATTCCCGCGCGATGCTCGGCGCCGCGCTCACTCCCGTCCTCGCGCTCGCGATCGCCTCGCCGGCCGCCCTCGCGGCACCCACGGCGGCCACGGCCACCCCGGGCCCTGCCCAGGACGCGTCCACCGCCGCGGCCGCGGCCCCGCAGCTCGGTCCGTGGACCAAGCCCACCCGGCTGAACCAGTCGATCGGCAGCATGATGACGCTCAAGGACGGCTCCGTGGTGGCCTTGTCGGGCGACAGGGTGCTGCGGCGTCCCGCCGGGGCGACGGGCTGGATCACCATGGGCTTCAACCAGTCGGCGGAGTACAGCCTCGGCCCTCTCACTCCGCTGCCCGACGGCTCCGTCCAGGTGTTCGCCACCGCCAAGGACAGGACGACCTGGACCGCGATGCTCGCGCCGGGCGCCACGGAGTTCTCGGCGGTGCAGCGCCTCGAGAGGTACTACTCCACCCGCGTCGAGGGCAGCGCCTCGGGGCACGTCGTCGCCGCATGGTTCATGGAGGGCGAGGTCTACGCCTCCGAGCGGACGGCGCAGGGCATCTGGTCGGTTCCGGTCGTTCTGAACGCGCCGGAGGTTTCCGCCGGCGGCGACGTGTCCCTCGCGGTGGCCAACGACGGTACGGCGCTGGTGTCCTGGTTCATCGAGGACGAGGGCGAGGACGGCGGCCCCACGGTGCGCCGGTACCAGACCGCGGAGAAGGCCGCCGGCGCCGCGAAGTGGAGCACCCCGCGCGATCTCGCACTGACCGGCGACGAGCCCCAGGCCGTGCAGCTCTTCCCGCGCGCCAAGGGCGGGTTCCACATGGTGTGGAAGGGGACGGGCGGGCGCGAACTGTCCTACGCGCGGCGGTCCGCCGGTACCATGTCGTGGAGCCCGGCCGAGCTCATCGGCACCGGGGGCGGCAACTTCATCGCCCGCGTCGAGGCGCCGATCGATCTGCCGAACGGTGACGTCTTCCTGGTCGGTGTGGCGTCCATGTCGCCCTGGTACGGCGTGCGCTCGGAGGCCAAGGGGGCCTGGGCGACGGGTCAGCGCTTCCCGGCCTCCGAGGCCGGTACCTACTCCATGAGCAGTGTGCGCGCCGCCGACGGCACGGTGGTCGTCGCCTGGAACAGGGACGGCCGTTCCTGGGTGTCCACGTTCGCGGGCGGTACCTGGGCGACCCCCACGTTGCTCAGCGCGTCGAGCGGCCCGTACTTCGACCTGTCCCTCGACCACGAGGGCCGCCCGCTCGTGGTGTTCAGCCAGGACGAGCCGGATGCCGAAGGCATCGACCGATCCATCCGGTACCTGACGGCCACCACCCCGCGCAAGCCCCCCGTACGGCGCGACCTCACGGGCGACGGCAAGGCCGACGTCCTCGGGCTCTCGACCGCGGGCAACCTCAAGCTCCTCTCGGGAGCGGGTCTCACCAAGGCCCCGTTCACCGTGCCCGGCTGGGACCCGGCCGCCGAGGTGCTGCCCTTCGCGGACCTGAACGGCGACCGCTGCAACGACGTGTTCGTCCGGCTGCCCGGCGGCGAGGCCCGTATGTACACCCCGGTGTGCGGCGGGCTCCCGTCGCCCGGGTCGGCGTACAGGAAGATCGCCTCGGACTGGAAGGCGTACGACTCCTTCTCCGCCCCCGGGGACCTCACCGGCGACGGCCGCACCGACCTGCTGGCCCGCGAGGCCGCCACCGGCACCCTCTACCTCTACGCCGACAACGGCGCGGGCGGCTTCGCCGCGCGGGTCAAGGTCGGGCCGGGCTGGAACACGTACAAGAAGATCATCGGTGCGGGTGACCTCACCGGCGACGGCAAGGCCGACCTGCTCGCCCTCGACGCCTCCGGCGAGCTGTGGCGCTACAACGGCACCGGGAACGGCAACGGCACCGGCACCTTCAAGAGCCGGGCCCTGGTCTTCAAGGACTGGGGCGGCAGCTACAAGGACGTCGTCGGCGCCGGGGACCTGAACGGCGACGGCAAGGCGGACCTGCTGTCCCGTGACACGGCGGGCCGGCCGTGGCTGAACGCGGGCAACGGCACCGGTGGCTTCGGCAACCGGACCGCCATCGGCACCGAGCCGGTCTGGAACCACACGAAGATCTCCTAGGGCCCGCAGTCAGGCCCCGAGCCGCTTCCGGCGGCTCGGGGTCCGTGCTCAGCCCGCGTTCGGTGCCTCCGCCACCGCCTCCGCGACCGTCACCGCCAGCGGGGTCGTGGGGCGGCCGATGAGGCGGGACAGGTCGCCCGAGGTGCCGGCCAGGCGGCCGCGCTCGATGGCGAGGTCCACGTCGACCAGGATCGCGGCGAACGGCGCCGGGACACCCGCGCCGGTGAGGACGGCGTGGTGTTCCTCCGGGGCCACGGCCGTGTACGCGATCTCCTGCCCGGTGGCCTGCGCCACCGCCGCCGCGTACTCCGCGAAGGACCACGCCACGTCGCCGCTCAGCTCGTACGCGCGGCCGAGGTGGCCCTCCCCGGTCAGTACGGCCGCGGCCGCCGCCGCGTAGTCGGCCCGCGCGGCCGAGGCCACCCGGCCCTCGCCCGCGTTGGAGAGGACCGCTCCGTGCGCGAGCACCGGAGCCAGGTTGCGGGTGTAGTTCTCGGTGTACCAGCCGTTGCGCAGGAAGGTGTACGGCAGACCCGAGGCGAGGATCAGCTCCTCGGTCGCCCGGTGCTCGGCGGCCAGGTCGAAGTCCGCGTCGGGTCCGCCCAGGACACCGGTGTACGCGAACTGCGCCACCCCGGCCCCCTTCGCCGCGTCGATCACCGCGGCGTGCTGCGGCACCCGCTGGCCCACCTCGCTCCCGGAGATCAGCAGGACGCGGTCGCCGGAGCGGAAGGCCCCGGCGAGGGTCTCCGGCGCGCTGTAGTCGGCGATGCGCAGTTCGACGCCCAGGGCGCCGAGCGGGGCGGCCTTCTCCTTGTCGCGGACGACCGCGGCGATCTCCCCTGCGGGGATGCCCTGGGCGAGCAGCTCGTCGATGACGAGACGGCCGAGGGCTCCGGTGGCTCCGGTGACGACGATGCTCATGGCGGGTTCACTCCTGGATCTGTGCCTTGCTCCCCGTTTCCGGGCTGTGTACTCACCGTACGGCGGACACTAACCAAACGACAGTACCCACTTTGAAGTAAGGTACTGGCATGGGAGTGAGTGAGATGCGCGAGAAGCTGGTCCAGGCCGAGGCCATGTGCCCGCACCGGCTGGTCCTGGAGCACGTCACCAGCCGCTGGGGCGTCCTCGTGCTGGACGCCCTGCTCGACCGCTCGTACCGGTTCAGCGAACTGCGCCGGGGGATCGGGACGGTCGCCAAGGTGAGCGAGAAGATGCTGACCCAGACCCTCCAGACGCTGGAGCGCGACGGTTTCGTGCACCGGGACGCCAAGCCCGTCATCCCGCCCCGCGTCGACTATTCGCTCACCCCGCTGGGCCGCGAGGCCGCCGAGCAGGTCCGCGCGCTCGCCCTCTGGACGGGGGTGCGGATGGAGGAGGTGCAGCGGGCGCGCGAGGCCTACGACGAGGCGAAGCGGCAGCAGGCGGCCGCCCTGGAGTAGGGGGTGTCCGGGCGGGACCTCAGGCGCCGATGCGCACCAGCGCGAGGGTGATGTTGTCGGGGCCCCCGGCCTCGATGGCGGCCCTCCACAGCTCGAAGGCGGCCTTGCCGTCGTCGTGCGCCCGCAGCACCTCCTCGATGACCTCGTCGGGCACCGGGTCGGTCAGCCCGTCGGTGCACACCAGGTAGCGGTCTCCCGTGGTCAGCGGAAAGGCCGCCACGTGCGGGGTCAGGACGTGCTCGGCGCGGCTCCCGCCGAGGGCCTGGGTGACGGCCGAGGTCGTGCGGTGCCCGGGCAGCGGAGGAGGGCTGTCGTCCACGCTGATCTGGCGCAGTCCGTCATCGGTCACGTGGAACACCTTGCTGTCGCCCACGTTGAACGACAGCAGCGATTCCGCCATGACCAGGGTCCCCGCGACCGTGGTCCCCATCGAGGTCAGCTCCGGACGGCCTGCGGCGGCGCCGTGCACCGCGCGGTTGCAGAGGTTGAGCGCGTCCTCGACCGCCTCGGCTCCGTCCATCGTGGGGCCGAGCAGCGCGAGTTCCCGTACGACCAGCTCGCTGGCGACCTCGCCGGCCGGCTGCCCGCCGAGCCCGTCGGCCACCGCGACCACGAGCGGTCTGCCGAGGGGGAAGACCAGCGTCTGGGGGCTGCGGGTCGTGGTCCCGCACAACGTCCACGGTCCGATGACCAGGCTGTCCTCGTTGTGCTCGCGGACCAGCCCGACATGGCTCAGAGCGGTCACGGCTATGTACTCCACCACGCCACCATTGTCCCGCCGCCGGGCGCCCGGCGCGTGTCCGGCGGCCCGGGTGGGCCGGTGCCGCGTCAGTACCGCGTCCCGGTGGCCGAGAACGGGCCGGTCGCGGGGGCCACGCACTTGTCCGTGACGGCGGCCTCCTCGCCGCCGCCCACCGAGCCCTCCACGCAGAGCCGTCCGCCGTTCTCGCGGAGGTCGAGGAAGAAGTGCGTGGTGGCACCGGACTGCTTGAGGTCGTGGATGCGCTCGTCGGGGTAGCCGGCGGCGTTCAGGGCCGCCCTGACCTTGGCCGGGTTGGGTTCCGCGATCTTCTCGACGGTCAGGTAGACGTTCGACTCGTGCTGGACGCCCGCGCACCAGTCGCGCGTGTCCAGGTCCACCATCGGACCCGCCGTGGGCATGGCCGGCCTGGCCATGCCCTCAGGGGCCTCCACGCCCGGCGGTGCGGGCGGCGGGCTCGGCGGCCCCTCCATGGGGGTGCCCGGAGCGGGGCAGATCTCCGCGATGTCCCGCCGGACCCCCGCGAGGGCCGGCGAGGACAGGCTTCCCATGGGCTTCGCGGCCGCTGCCGGCGTGGCCGGGGCGGTAGGAGCGGCCGGCGCGGCGGGCTCGCCGCCGCCGGTCGCCTTCGCGGTGCCGCACGCGCCGAGCGCCAGCATCGCGAGGGCCGTCAGGGCCAGGGTGAGCCGGGGCCGGCGCGAGGAGCGGGCGAGGGTGCCGGTGGGGCCGTGGGTTCGGGTCATGCGCCCAGTTTCCGATCATGCCGGGACCGGCGCGTGAGTACGCGTACTCACCTGGCCCGGGGGTACTTGCTCAACCTCCTGGCGTGCGCGCGCCGCTCGCGGCGTCCCCGCCGCGCAGGTCCCGCGCGTACGCCAGGAACGCCGTCAGGCCCACCTCGAAGGCGGCCTCCGCGCGGCCCGGGCCCTGGGCGGCGAGGGCCCGGGCGAGCAGCGGGGTGCCCGGGGTCGGCTCCCACATGGCGTCCGGGGCCGCGAGGTCCAGGGCCGAGCCCAGGACCAGGTTCTCCAGGCCCGTGAGCAGCGGCATCACCTGTTCCGCGGTGAAGCCGGCCCGCAGCAGGAGGGCGACCGCCCGTTCGTACTGCGCGAGCACCGCGGGCGCCCGTACCGGGGTGGTCATCAGCAGCGGGATGGCCCGCGGGTAGGCGGCGAAGGCGGCCCGGTACGAGCGGGCCCAGGCCTCCAGGGACCGGTCCCAGGGCTCCGGCGAGGACAGGGTGCCGCCGTCGATCCCCGCGCACACCCGCTCCCGGATCAGCTCGATCACCCCGGCCCGCCCGTCCACATGGTGATACAGCGACCCGGTCTGCACCCCGAGTGCCCGGGCGATCTGGGGGACGCTGAACTCACCCTGCTCGGCGAGCAGTTGCAGGGCGGCAGTGCCGATCCGCTCCCGGTCGAGCAGTGGGGTGCGCGGCCGCGCCATCGTATTTCTCCCGCCGTCAGGTCTTCCCGTACGTCAAAACCGGAGGCTACATTGCCGCAAACCGAAAGCCTTTAGGTTTTCGATTCCCCGCCGCCTGCCGTTCGCAGAAGGGTGCTCCCGCATGCCCGAAACGCCCGAGCCGCCGAGAACGACCACCGACCTGCGCCACGGCGCCCTCGGTACGGCCGACATCTCCTTCTTCGTCGTCTCCGCCGCCGCCCCGCTGACCGTCATGGCCGGCGTCGCCCCCGTCGCGATCCTCCTCGGCGGCATCGGCGCCCCCGCCGGCTACCTCCTCGCCGGCCTCACCCTCGCCGTCTTCGCCGTCGGCTTCACCACCATGAGCCGCCACGTCCGCAGCGGCGGCGCCTTCTACGCCTACATCGCCCGCGGCCTCGGCAAGCGCGTCGGCATCGGCGCCGCCCTGCTCGCCCTCATCGGCTACAACGGCATGGAGATCGGCGTCTACGGGCTCCTCGGCACCACCACCGCCGACACCGGGCACGCCCTCGCCGGCCTCGACATCCCCTGGCTGCCCGTCTCCCTCGCCGGCCTCCTCCTCATCTGGTACGGCGGCTTCCGCTCCATCGACTTCGGCGCCAAGCTGCTCGGCGTCCTGCTCGTCGCCGAGACCGGGATCCTCGTCCTGCTCGCGGGCGGCGTGCTCATCGAGGGCGGCGCCCACGGCCTCTCCCTCGGCTCCTTCGCCCCCGGCGCGGTGCTCGTCCCCGGCACCGCGGCCGTCCTGGCCTTCGCCTTCGCCGCGTTCACCGGCTTCGAGTCCACCGTGATCTACCGCCGCGAGGCCCGCGACCCCGACCGGACCATCCCGCGCGCCACCTACATCGCCGTCGCCTTCCTCGGCCTCTTCTACGCCTTCATCGTCTGGACCGTCATCCAGGCCTTCGGATCCGAGGAAGTCCTCGCCGCGGCTGCGGAGGACCCCGCCGGGCTCTTCTTCACCGCCATCACCACCTACGTGGGCCCCTGGGCGGCCGACCTGATGCACGTCTTCATCGTCACCAGCGTCATCGCCTCCCTCCTCGCCTTCCACAACGCCATCAACCGGTACGCGCTCTCCCTCGCGGAGGAGGGCGTCCTGCCCGCCGCCCTCGGCCGGGTCCACGCGCGCCACGGCTCCCCGTACGTCGCCGGCGCCGCGCAGACCGCCCTCGGCGCCGTGATCGTCCTCGGCTTCGCCCTCGCCGGAGCCGACCCGTACCAGCAGCTCCTGCTCTGGGTGAACACCCCGGGCATGATCGGCCTCATGGCCCTGATGCTGCTCGCCGCCATCGCCGTACCCGTCTACTTCCGCCGCGTCCGGCACGACGAGGGGCCCTGGCGGACCCTGATCGCGCCCGTCGCCGCCGCGCTGCTGCTGGCCGTCGCGATCTGCCTGGTCGTCTCCAAGGTGGCCCTCTTCACCATGGCCTCCAC
Source organism: Streptomyces sp. NPDC002104 (assembly GCF_053593795.1). NCBI lineage: Bacteria > Bacillati > Actinomycetota > Actinomycetes > Kitasatosporales > Streptomycetaceae > Streptomyces > Streptomyces sp. NPDC002104. The sequence goes on from NZ_JBSFDF010000020.1 coordinate 21,489, forward strand.
CACCGTCAACATCGTGCTCGTGGCCCTCGTGCCCGCCGTCTTCCTCGCCGGGCTGGCCCTCGCCCAGCGGCTGAAGACCCGCCGGCCCGAGGTCTACGCCCGCTTCGCGGAGGAGCCGGCCGGGGCGGCGGCGCCCGTCGTGCCCGCCGCACCTGCCGCACCCGCGGCGCACGGGGAGTCCGCGGCGCCCGTAGCGTCGGCGGAGCCCGCGTAGCCCGCAGCACCCGTACTGCCCGGCCGGCCGGCGGCCCCGCGCCACCGGCCCGAACCGCCCCGCCGGCCCGATCAGCCCCGCCGGTGCCCGACCCGCCCCGCCAGCCCCACCCGCCCGAACCCCCGCAAGGAGCAGAGCCGTGCCCGCTGCCGACACCGTCCTCACCGGAGCCCGCGTCCGCACCCTCGACCCCGCCCGCCCCGAGGCCCGCGCGGTGGCCGTCCTCGGCGGCGAGATCGTCGCCGTCGGCGACGAGGCTGACGTCCGCGACTGGCGCGGCCCCGGCACCGAGACCGTCGACCTCGGCGGCGCCACCCTCACCCCCGGCCTCACCGACGCCCACAGCCACCCCGTCTGGGGCATCGAGATGGCCACCGGCACCGACCTCTCCGCCGTCACCGGCCTCGACCAGCTCCGCGCCGCCCTGCGCACCGCCGACCGGGGCCCGGGCGGCTGGGTCACCGGCTTCGGCCTCGACCACAACGTCTTCGGCGGCCGCCCCGTCGACAAGGCCCTGATCGAGGAGGCCCTCGCCGGGGCCCCGGCCTTCCTGCGCCTCTACGACGGCCACTCCGCGCTCGCCTCCGGCGCGGCCCTGGCCGCCGCCGGGATCACCGGCCCCCGGGCCTTCGCCCAGCGCTCCGAGATCGTCTGCGACTCCGACGGACGGCCCACCGGCCACCTGATCGAGCACGCCGCGATGGCCCTGGTCGGCTCGCTCGCGCCGAAGCCCGCGTACGGCGAGCGCCGCGAGCGCCTCACCGGACTGCTCTGCGACATGGCCGCCACCGGTCTGACCGGCGCCCACGTCATGGACCTCGGCGACGGGGACGTACCCGCCCTCCTCGCGACCGCCGAGTACGAGGGCGACCTGCCGCTGCGGCTGAACCTCTCGCCCTGGTGCATGCCCGGCGCCACCGGCGAGGACCTGGACGAGCTGATCGAGCTCCAGCGGCTCGCGGGCCGGCACTGGAAGATCGGCGGGGTGAAGTTCTTCATGGACGGCACCGTCGAGGGCGGCACGGCCTGGCTGGAGCACGCCGACTGCCACGGCCGGGGCACCGATGCCTTCTGGCCCGATCCGCAGGCCTACGCCGAGGCGGTACGGGTCCTCGACGCGGCCGGGGTGCGGACCGCGACCCACGCCATCGGGGACGCGGCCGTCCGCCACGTCCTGGACACGGTGGAGTCACTGGGCCTGCGGGGCCGGATGCGGCACCGGATCGAGCACATCGAGACGGTCCCGGACGGCCAGCTCAAGCGGTTCGCGGAGCTGGGGGTGATCGCCTCCATGCAGCCGCCGCACACCGCGTACACCCGGGCCGACCACAGCGACGAGTGGTCCAAGCGACTGGGGGAGGAACGGGCCGGCCGCGCCTGGCGCTGCCGGGACCTGCGCGAGGCCGGCGCGGTGCTCGCGCTCGGCTCGGACTGGCCCATCGCCCACTACGACGCCCGCCAGGTGCTGGCCACCGCCCGCGACCCGCGCGGCGCGGCCTCGGCCGGTACGGGGGCCTGGACCGGGGCGGCCCTGAGCGGGCTGATGGCCCTGGAGGGCATGACCTCGCACGCCGCGCTGGCGGCGGGGGAGGGAGAGGTGGCGGGCCGGATCGCACCCGGCTACCGGGCGGACCTGACCGCCTTCGGCCTGGACCCGGTGGACGCTCCGGCCGACGAGCTGGCCGCCGTCCCGATCCGGCTCACGATGTCGGGCGGCCGGATCACGCACCGCGCGGTATCGGGGTGAGCGGGTCCCGGGTCCACCGCACCGGCCCGGTCCCGGCACCGCACGGCTCCTGAAAAAGCCACCCGGGTCCGGAGGCGGCCCGCTGGAGGTGTCGGAACCCGGGCCGGCCTTCGGAGGCGGACTCCTGGGCAGGTGGCGGGTCCGCTGAGGTCAGCGCCGGAAGCGGCCGAGGGCCGGGTGGTTCAGTACGGCCGCCGCCACCGGGTGGCGGCCGGTCTCCACGGGCCGGCGCGGCAGCCGGTGCGGGAGGGACCCGTACCAGGCGCGGGAGACGGCGTAGCCGAAGGCCAGGCAGAGCATGCCGCCGACGGCGTCGAGCCAGAAGTGGTTGGCGGTGGACACGATCACGACCAGGGTCGCCGTCGGGTAGAGCAGGCCCAGGATCCGGGCCCAGGGGGCGGAGGCGACCGCGAAGATCGTCAGCCCGCACCAGAGCGACCACCCTATGTGCATGGACGGCATGGCGGCGTACTGGTTCGACATGTGCTTGAGGTTGCCCGAGGCCATGGAGCCCCAGGTGTGGTGGACCAGCACGGTGTCGACGAAGTTCTGCCCGTTCATCAGCCGGGGCGGCGCGAGCGGGTAGAAGTAGTAGCCGACCAGGGCCACGCCCGTGGTGGCGAAGAGGACGAGCCGCGTCGCCGCGTAACGCCCGGGATGAAAGCGGTAGATCCAGACCAGCACGCCGATGGTCATGACGAAGTGGAGCGTGGCGTAGTAGTAGTTCATGCCCACCACGAGCCAGGTCACCGCGTTGACGGCGTGGTTGACCTTCTCCTCGACGGCGATGCCGAGGGACCGCTCGACCTGCCAGATCCAGTCGGCGTTCGCGAGCGCGGCCGCCTTCTGCTCGGGCACGGCGTTGCGGATCAGCGAGTACGTCCAGTAGCTGACCGCGATCAGCAGGACCTCGAACCAGATCCGGGGTCGTCGCGGGACGCGCAGCCTGGAGAGCACGGTGCGCTCGGACGACGCCGGGCGGTCCTGGCTCTCGGTCACGGGGGATGACGAGACGTCCGTCCGGGTATCCAGTGTCTTCACGCTCGCTTCACCCATAGGAAAAGAGTCTGCCAGATGGCGACTCGCCTCCGATCATCCCTTGGGACGGTCTTGGGCGCAGCCCCTCCGCCCCCCGGAGGACCGGAGGCCGTGCGTCCCTAGGGGATTCCTCGGGGGTGCGGGACCGGGCCCCAGGTGCTACGGGCCCGGTCGGGCACTACGGCCCCCGCGCCTCAGGCGCGGGCGGTCCCGCGGCCCTGCTGGGGGCCCGACGCGGTCGAGCCGCGGACGACCAGTTCGGGCAGGAACACGAACTCGCTGTGCGGGGCCGGCGTGCCGCCGATCTCCTCCAGCAGGGTCCGTACCGCGGCCTGGCCCATGGCCTGCACGGGCTGGCGGATGGTGGTCAGCGGCGGGTCCGTGAACGCTATGAGCGGGGAGTCGTCGAAGCCGACCACGGACACGTCCTGCGGGACCCTGAGGCCCTGCTGGCGGGCCGCGCGGATCGCGCCGAGCGCCATCATGTCGCTCGCGCACACCACCGCCGTGCAGCCGCGCGAGATCAGCGCCGACGCGGCGGCCTGCCCGCCCTCCAGCGTGTAGAGGGAGTGCTGGATCAGCTCCTCGACCTCTTCCTCGCCGAGTCCGAGCCGCTCCTTCATGCCGAGGCGGAACCCCTCGATCTTGCGGAGCACCGGCACGAACCGCTTGGGTCCGACGGCCAGCCCGATCCGGGTGTGCCCGAGCGCCGTCAGGTGGGTCACCGCGAGCTGCATCGCGGCCCGGTCGTCGGGGGAGACGAAGGGGGCCTGCACCTTGTCGGAGAAACCGTTGATGAGGACGTACGGGACGCCCTGCCCGCGGAGTTGGTCGTAGCGGCCCATGTCGGCCGTGGTGTCCGCGTGCAGCCCGGAGACGAAGATGATCCCGGAGACCCCGCGTTCGACGAGCATCTCCACGAGCTCGTCCTCGGTGGACCCGCCGGGCGTCTGCGTGGCCAGCACCGGGGTGTACCCCTGCCGGGTCAGCGCCTGGCCGATGACCTGGGCGAGCGCCGGGAAGATGGGGTTGTCGAGTTCGGGCGTTATCAGGCCGACGAGTCCCGCGCTGCGCTGGCGCAGCCGTACGGGGCGTTCGTAGCCGAGGACGTCGAGTGCGGCCAGCACGGATTCACGGGTGCCTGCGGCCACACCGGGCTTGCCGTTGAGCACGCGGCTGACTGTGGCTTCGCTGACCCCCGCCTGGGCTGCGATGTCGGCTAGCCGTGCGGTCACGGGATTGGACTGTACCGGTCGGACGTTCACCATGACCACCACGTGCACGAATCCGGGGGAAGCCGGACGGTTCGGCCGTCCGTCTCCACCGGCGCGCTGGACAGGACGGGGCGTCCGGGCGAGGGCATTTCGAGCGGGACCGGGCGGGTGTTGAGCGTGCACGCGAAGCCGGGGCGGGTGAAGAGCAGCACCCCCTCGGGCGCGGGCAGCCACTGCATCCCGGTGGCCCCGGCGCCGGAACCGGGTACGGCCTCGGCCTCGGCCCCGGCGTGCACGGCCTCGGCCCCGGAACCGTGCACGGCCTCGGCCTCGGATCCGGACTCGGCCTCAGCGCCGGACCCGGCTCCCGCCCCCGCGGCCCCGAGCCCCGGCATCGCGCGGCGCAGTTCCAGGGCGGCGCGGTAGAGCTCCAGGGTGGAGTGGGGGTCGCCCGTCTGCGCGGCGACGCTGAGCCCGGCCCAGTCCGCCGGCTGCGGGAGCCAGCTCCCGGCCGGCCCGAAGTCGTACGGCGGCTCCTGGCCGGACCACGGGACCGGCACCCGGCAGCCGTCGCGCAGTCCGTCCTGCCCGTCGCCGCGGCTGAAGGCCGGGTCCCGCCGCGCGGAGTCCGGGAGGTCGGTCACCTCGGGCAGGCCGAGCTCCTCGCCCTGGTAGACGTACGCCGATCCGGGCAGGGCCAGCATCAGCAGCGCGGCCGCCCGCGCCCGGGCGAGGCTGCCGTAGCGGGTGCGGTGGCGCACGACGTCGTGGTTGGACAGCACCCAGGTGGTCGGGGCGCCGACGGCCGCGGTGGCGGCGAGGGACTCGTCGATGACGGTGCGCAGCGCGCGGGTGTCCCACGGGCATTCCAGGAAACGGAAGTTGAAGGCCTGGTGCATCTCGTCGGGGCGGACGTACAGCGCGAGCCGCTCGGAGGTGGGCGCCCAGGCCTCGGCGACCCCGATGCGCGGGACCTCGTAGGAGTCGAGGAGGCGCCGCCAGGAGCGGTGGATCTCGTGGACGCCGTCCTGGTCGAAGAAGGGGAGCGGCTCGGTGCCGATCAGGGTGGCCTGCGCCCCGCGGCCGATGTCCGGCATGCCCGGGGCCTTGACCATGCCGTGGGCCACGTCCACCCGGAACCCGTCGACGCCGAGGTCGAGCCAGAAGCGCAGGACGGCCTCGAACTCCGCCGCGACCTCCGGGTTCTCCCAGTTCAGGTCGGGCTGCTCGGGGGCGAAGAGGTGCAGGTACCAAGCGCCGTCCGGGGTCCGGCTCCAGGCGGGTCCGCCGAAGACCGATTCCCAGTCGTTGGGCGGGAGCTCCCCGGCGGGCCCGCGGCCGGGGCGGAAGTGATAGCGCGCGCGGGCGGCCGGCTCCCCGGCCAGCGCGGCGCGGAACCAGACGTGCTGCTCGGAGGTGTGGTTCGGGACCACGTCCACGATCACCCGCAGCCCCAGGGCGTGCGCGGCGCGGATCAGGTCGTCGGCGTCGGCCAGGTCCCCGAAGAGCGGGTCGACGGCCCGGTAGTCGGCGACGTCGTAGCCGCCGTCCGCCTGGGGGGAGACGTAGAAGGGGGTCAGCCACACCGCGTCGACCCCGAGCCGGGCCAGGTGGGGCAGGTGCTCGCGGACCCCGCGCAGGTCCCCGATCCCGTCGCCGTCGCTGTCCGCGAAGGAGCGGACGTACACCTGGTAGATGACGGCATCGCGCCACCAGCCGCCGCTCGCCGTGGCGTTGCTGGAAGCGCTTGCAAGCCGGGAGGCCGTCAACTCGTGGGTCATATCGGGTCAACGCGCGTACGCGCCCCCTGGTTGCGGGCCCGGACAGTCGAAGAGGGTTCGAACTAACAGCAAGCTGCGGCAACCGTCCGGACACACGGATGTAACGATCACCCCTTCTTGCAGAAAGTTCCCGCAAGGTCTTTCGGTCGGCTTTCAGGCTTGTTACGTTCTCGGCAACTCGGGACGCGAGGCGCGGCCGGGATCATCGAAGGAGTTCATATGCGGCGTGGCATAGCGGCCACCGCGCTGGTCGCGGCTCTGGCGCTCGCGGCGACGGCTTGCGGCGGTGACACCAAGGACGGCGGCGGCAGCGGCGGCGCCAAGGCCGACGGGGAGCTCTCCGGCACGGTCACGTGGTGGGACACCTCGAACGACGCCGAGAAGGCGTCCTTCCAGAAGCTCGCCGAGGCGTTCACCGCAAAGCACCCCAAGGTGACCGTCAAGTACGTGAACGTCCCCTACGGCGACGCGCAGAACAAGGTCAAGAACGCCTTCAGCAGCGGCTCCGAGGCCCCCGACGTGATCCGCGCCGACGTGGGCTGGGTCGCCGACTTCGCCTCCCTCGGCTACCTCGCCGAGGTCCCGGCCGACACGGCCAAGAAGGTCGACGCCGAGTTCCTGCCCCAGGCCGCAGCCAGCGGCAAGTACGAGGGCAAGACCTACGCCGTCCCGCAGGTCATCGACACCATGGGCCTCTTCTACAACAAGAAGATGCTCGCCGACGCCGGCGTCCAGCCCCCCAAGACGCTGGAAGAGGTGAAGACCGCCGCCGCGGCCATCAAGGCCAAGACCGGCAAGGCCGGCCTCTACCTGCGCGGCGACGACTCCTACTGGTTCCTCCCCCTCATCTACGGAGAGGGCGGCGACCTCGTCGACGCGAAGAACAAGACGGTCACCGTCGACAACGCGGCGGGCGTCAAGGCCTTCAAGGCCGCCCGCGACCTGGTCACCTCGGGTGCGGCGATCACCAACGCCACCGACGGCTGGACCAACATGCAGACCGCCTTCAAGACGGGCGAGGCCGCGATGATGATCAACGGCCCCTGGGCCGTGGCCGACAGCTACGCCGGCGACCAGTTCAAGGACAAGACCAACCTCGGCATCGCCGCCGTCCCGGCCGGCTCCGTCAAGGCGGGCGCCCCGCAGGGCGGCCACGACCTCGCCGTCTACGCGGGCTCCAAGAACATCGCCGCCGCGAACGCCTTCGTCGACTACATGACCTCGCAGGAGGTGCAGGTCCAGTCCGCCAAGGAGCTGAGCCTGCTCCCGACCCGGACGGCCGCCTACGAGCAGCCCGACGTGAAGTCCAGCGAGATGGTCCAGTTCTTCAAGCCGGCCGTGGACAAGGCCGTCGAGCGCGCCTGGATCCCGGAGAACGGATCCCTCTTCGAGCCGCTCAAGGTCGAATACACCAAGGCGATCACCGGGGCGTCGAGCCCGGAGGACGCGGCCAAGGCGGCCGGCGTCGAATTCCGCAAGATCCTCAAGGGTTGGAAGTAGCGAAAAGATGGCTGCTCACACCAGCCAGTCGGTGGCGAAGGCCGCGGGCGGCGAGACCGGTCCTGGCGCCGGTCCCGCCGCCCGCGGCCGGAGCCGCAGGACTGATCGCAAGGCCGCAGGCAGCGGCGCCGGGGGCAACCGCCCCGGTCTGAAGCGGGCCCTGGCCACGCACTGGTACGCCTGGGCCATGATCACCCCCGTGGTGCTCGTGCTCGGCGTGATCATCGGCTGGCCGCTCGTCCGCGGCGTCTACCTGTCGCTGACCGACGCCACCGAGCGCAACGTCGGCCGGACCATCGGCGCCAACCACATCGAGGCCACGTACCAGTTCATCGGCCTCGACAACTACGCCGAGGTCCTCGCCGACCCGGTGTTCCTGCAGCGGCTGGTGTGGACGGTGACCTGGACCGTCGCCTGCGTATCGGTCACCTTCGCGCTCGGCCTGGGCCTCGCCACCGTGCTCAACCGCGAGTTCAAGGGACGCGCCGCCTACCGGATGGCGCTCATCCTGCCCTGGGCCGTCCCCGGATTCGTCTCCGTCTTCGCCTGGCGGTTCCTCTTCAACCGCGACAACGGCATCCTCAACAAGATCCTCGAAGGCGGCGGCATCTCCGCCGTCCCGTGGCTCGACGACCCGACCTGGGCCAAGATCGCCGTCATCGCCGTCAACGTCTGGCTCGGCGTCCCCTTCATGATGGTCGCCCTGCTCGGCGGCATGCAGTCCATCCCCGGCGAGCTCTACGAGGCCGCCGAGATGGACGGGGCGAGCCCCTGGCAGCGCTTCCGCCACATCACCCTGCCGGGGCTGCGCACGGTCAGCATGACCGTGATCCTGCTCTCCACCATCTGGACCTTCAACATGTTCCCGGTGATCTTCCTGCTCACCCGGGGCGGCCCCGGCGACTCCACGGAGATCCTGGTGACCCAGGCCTTCCGCGAGGCGTTCGTGACCAGCCCGCGCGACTTCGCGGTCTCGGCGACCTGGGGCGTACTGATCCTCCTGCTGCTGACGATGTTCGCGCTGGTCTACCGGCGATCGCTGCGCAAGCAGGGAGAGGTGTGGTGACCATGACGACCGACTCCACGACCGACTCGACGACCGGCTCGGCTCGCTCCGCCGGTTCCACTCGTTCCACCGGTTCCGCCGGTTCCGCCGGTTCCACCGGTTCCGCCGCTTCCGCGAAGGCCGGCTCCGCCCGCCCGCGCGGCAAGCGCTCCGCGCTCGCCTCCGCCGGTCTGCACGGCACCCTGGCCGTCGCCGCCGTGATCGCCGTCTTCCCCGTGCTGTGGATCCTGCTGACCTCGCTCAAGCCGGCGAAGCACGCCATCTCCACGGACTTCGTCAAGGAACCGACCCTCGACAACTACCGCTACCTGGTGGAGTCGACCTCCTTCCTCACCTGGTTCGGCAACTCCGTCCTGGTCGCCGGCATCACCACCGTCCTCGGGGTGTTCATCGCCGCCACCACCGGATACGCCGTCAGCCGCTTCAAGTTCCCCGGAATGAAGCCGCTGATGTGGACCCTGCTCATCACGCAGATGTTCCCGATGGCCATCCTCATCGTCCCGCTCTACAACCTCATGGGAGACCTGGGGCTGCTGAACCAGCCGCTCGGCCTGGTGATCACGTACCTCACCATCGCCGTGCCGTTCTGCGCCTGGATGATGAAGGGCTTCTTCGACACCATCCCGGTCGAGATCGACGAGTCGGGACGGGTGGACGGGCTCAACCCCTTCGGGACCTTCTGGCGCCTCATCCTGCCGCTGGCCAAGCCCGGCCTCGCCGTCACCGGCTTCTACGCCTTCATCACCGCCTGGGGCGAGGTCGCGTACGCCTCCGCCTTCATGGTCGGCGACGAGCACCTGACGCTGGCCGGCGGGCTCCAGACCTTCGTCACGCAGTACACCTCCAACTGGGGCGCGATGAGCGCGGCTTCCATCCTCATCGCCATCCCCGCGGCGTTCTTCTTCCTCTTCGCCCAGCGTCACCTCGTCGCCGGGATGACGGCGGGCGCGACCAAGGGCTGACCACCCACCCCGCGCCCCGCCCTCGTACCACCCGGCCCGACTCCTCAAGGACGACATGACCCAGCACCTCGCCGCCGAACCCTCCCTGGACGGCCTCCCCACCTCCACCGGCACCCTGCCCGGCTGGTGGAGAGAAGCGGTGATCTACCAGGTCTATCCGCGCAGCTTCGCCGACTCCAACGGGGACGGCATGGGGGACCTCGAAGGCATCCGCAGCCGCCTGCCCTACCTCAAGGACCTCGGCGTCGACGCCGTGTGGCTCAGCCCCTTCTACGCCTCCCCGCAGGCCGACGCCGGCTACGACGTCGCCGACTACCGCGCCATCGACCCCATGTTCGGCACCCTCCACGACGCCGACGCCGTGATCCGCGAGGCGCACGCGCTGGGGCTGCGGATCATCGTCGACCTGGTTCCCAACCACTGCTCCGACCAGCACGAATGGTTCAAGCAGGCACTGCGGGAGGGGCCCGGTACGCCGCTGCGCGAACGGTTCCACTTCCGCGCCGGACGGGGGGACGGCGGGGCGGAGCCCCCGAACGACTGGGAGTCCATCTTCGGCGGGCCCGCATGGACCCGTGTCGCGGACGGGGAGTGGTACCTGCACCTCTTCGCGCCCGAACAGCCCGACTTCAACTGGGAACACCCCGCCGTCCAGGACGAGTTCCGCTCCATTCTGCGGTTCTGGCTGGACCTGGGCGCCGACGGCTTCCGCATCGATGTCGCCCATGGGCTGGTCAAGGCCCCCGGCCTGCCCGATCTGGGGCGGGGGGAGCAGCTCAAGCTGCTCGGCAACCAGGTGCTGCCCTTCTTCGACCAGGACGGCGTCCACGAGATCTACCGCTCCTGGCGCAAGGTGCTGGACGAGTACGCCGGCGACCGCATCGGCGTGGCCGAGGCCTGGACCCCGAGCGCCGACCGGACGGCCCTGTACCTGCGCCCCGACGAGCTGCACCAGGCCTTCAACTTCCACTACCTGAACACCGGATGGGACGCCGCCGCGCTGCGCGCCACCATCGACGAGTCGCTCGACGCGATGCGGCCGGTGGGGGCGCCGACCACGTGGGTGCTGTCCAACCACGACGTGGTGCGTCATGTGACGCGCTACGGGGGCGGGGAGGCGGGGCTGGCCCGGGCGCGGGCGGCCGCGCTGCTGATGCTGGCCCTGCCCGGATCGGCGTACGTCTACCAGGGCGAGGAGCTCGGCCTGCCCGAGGTCACCGACCTCCCGGACTCCGTCCGCCAGGACCCGGCCTTCGCCCGCGGCGACGGCCAGGACGGGCTGCGCGACGGCTGCCGGGTGCCCATTCCGTGGTCGGGCACCGAGGCGCCGTACGGGTTCGGCGATGGTGGTGCGGGTGTGGGTGTGGGTGCGGGTGCGGGCGGTGGTGGTGGTAGTTGGCTGCCGCAGCCGGCCGAGTGGGCGGGGCTGAGCGTGGCCGCGCAGACCGGCGACCCGGCCTCCACCCTGGAGCTCTACCGCGCCGCGCTGCGCCTGCGCCGCTCGCACCCGGAGCTGGGCGCGGGCGACGGCGTGGAGTGGCTGGAGGCGCCGGCGGGCGTGCTGGCCTTCCGGCGGGGGGAGTTCGTCTGCACCGTGAACACGACCGCGGAGCCGGTACGGATGCCCGCGCCGGGCACCGTACTGCTGGCGAGCGGGGACCTCTCCGACCCGTCGGAGCTGCCGGCCGACACGGCGGTGTGGTGGCAGGGGTGACTTCGCCCCTGCGGCTGACGGACATCGCCGCGCAGGCCGCGGTCAGCGAGGCGACCGTCAGCCGCGTGCTCAACGGCAAGGCGGGCGTGGCGTCCGGCACCCGGCACAAGGTGCTGGCCGCCATGGACCTGCTGGGCTACGAACGCCCGGTCCGGCTGCGCCGGCGCAGCAACGGCCTGGTGGGGCTGGTGACCCCGGAGCTCACCAACCCGATCTTCCCGGCGTTCGCCCAGGTCATCGAGCAGACCCTGGCCGGCCACGGCTACACCCCGGTGCTGTGCACGCAGACACCGGGCGGAGCCACCGAGGACGAGCTGGTGGAGCAGCTGGAGGAACGCGGGGTGACGGGCATCGTGTTCCTGTCGGGGCTGCACGCGGACTCCTCCGCCGACCCGTCGCGCTACCAGCGGCTGGCGGCGCGGGGGGTCCCCTTCGTCCTGATCAACGGCTTCAACGAGCAGGTCCAGGCCCCCTTCATCTCCCCGGACGACCGCGCGGCGGCGGACATGGCCGTCCGCCACCTGGAGGACCTGGGCCACCGCAGGATCGGCCTGGCCATCGGGCCGACGCGCTACGTCCCGTCGGCCCGCAAGGAGGCCGGCTTCAGGGCAGCGCTGCCGGGGGCCGAAGGGGAGGGCCTGATCCAGCGCACCCTGTTCACGGTCGAGGGCGGCCACGCGGCGGGCGGAGCCCTGATCGACCGCGGCTGTACGGGCATCGTGTGCGGCAGCGACCCGATGGCGCTGGGCGTCATACGGGCGGCGCGGGAGCGCGGCCTGCGCGTACCGGAGGACATCTCGGTGGTCGGCTTCGACGACTCCCCGCTCATCGCCTTCACCGACCCGCCACTGACCACGGTCCGCCAGCCGGTCCGCGCCATGGCCACGGCGGCGGTGGGCGCCCTCCTGGAGGCGGTCGGAGGCACCCCGGTCCAGCGCACGGAGTACGTCTTCCAGCCGGAACTGGTGGTCCGGGGGTCGACGGGGCAGGGGCCGGGGGTGGGGTAGGGCGGGGCTCGAACCCCCCTCTCACCACCACCCCCAGTCGGTGGTTGCCCACCCGCCCCCATCGGTGATGAGGCGCGGGCACGAAGCACTGCCGGTGGGGTCGGGGGTGGCCCGGGCTGCGGGCCGGTCCTTGGCTGCGTGAGGGTCCGGGGGGAGCCCGGCAGTCCAGTGTCCTTTCGGTGCGGGCCGGTCCCTCAAGGGCGCTCCCTTTGGTCGCGTCGCTTCGCGATGGCCTTCGGCCACCCTTGACCGACCGACCCACCCCGAAACGCCACAAGACTTCCGGGTTCCCCCCGGGGAACGGCCGGGAGGGAGACGTGGGGAGGAGCGGCCTCGTCGGCCATGCGCAGCCCCCTCCGGCAGGTGGGCATCCGGACACCGCCCCGGCGGGACTGTGACCTCAGCCGGAACAGGCGCGCGGGCCGCATACGCCGCGTTCGTCGGCTGGCTCGTCAACCTCGCGCAGGTGCGTACCGACCTTGGAGACGGGTACGGCGTCATCGACTTCCTCGATGCGGTTCCGGTGACTGCGCGGAGGGACCGTGGTGTGTACCTCGCCCGGCATGCCACGGCGGCTGCTGTGGCCCGGGAACCGGAACAGGCGGTGGAGATCGCTCGCGCGGCCGTGGAGATCGCGACGGAGACGCGGTCCGCGCGGATGCTGCATGAACTGCGCTCCCTGGAGGGGGAGATGAGGCCGTGGCACGATGCCCCGGTAGGCCGGGATCTGGTGGAGGTCCTGGCGCCCGTGACCGAGGGGAGCTGACAGGGGCGTACCGAGGCCGTTGTCCGATGAGGAGATTTCGGAGTACCTGGGCGGGTTGCCGGGATGGGAGCGCAAGGGTGATGAAATCACTCGCACTTATGAGATCCGCTACCACGCTGCCGTCGCTGCGATCGTGACCATCGCGGACCGGTCCCGGCGCATTCAGCACCATGCAGACCTGGACCTCCGCATCGACAGCCTGCGCGCGTCGATCACCACGCACGATGCCGGCCACCGTCTGACGCGCGCGGACTTCGATCTTGCGCAGCGCATCGACGCGATCGTGGCCGCGCACCAGGCGCTTCCACTGGACTGGCGCCGGAGACGCGACGTTCCCCTCACGGACTGCGAAGGGCCGAGAGGGGAGCTGCTGCAGTGGCCTGTAGTTTCCTCGCATGGCCAGGTATGCGGATCCGGGTGCGGTCGAGTGGGTGGAGTCCGGTGGCGGGCCGTTGATCGTTGTGCCCGAAGTGGTCCTGTCCTCGTGGTCGGGCGCAGACGGCGACGCGTCGGAAACCGACTACGACAGGGCCTGCGGAGTCGACGGGTATGCCGGCCTGGTGGCGGTGGGGCAGGTGGAGGCTCTGGTGCTTGGTGATGACCCCGCCTCGACGTCTTTTCTTCCGGAGCGTGGGCTGTTCGTGCGGTGGTGTGCCGCGGCATCGGAGGAGGAGCTGCTCGGCAGCATTGATGTCGCGCTTGCTGAGGCCGTCTGGGAGCCTGAGCAGATGTGGGACGTTCCGGGCGCGGGGGTCTTGTTCGACGCGGCCTGGCCCGGTGGTGAGTTGGAGCCGGATAACCATCTGCGGGTGGAACTCGAGCCGGGGCGCTACTCGGTGCGTGCCGCGTACGTGGAACCGAATCCGGAGACCTGGCTCTGCCTGGTGCAGCTTCGGCGGCTCCTCTAGCGATCGGCCAGGCCTGTCTGGTGCACCGAAGTCACCGGCCCATGTTCTTGGCGACCTCTTCCTGGCCCGTGGCGGTCTCTTTCATGGTCGACTCGGCGATGTCCGTCTCTGAGTAGGCGCTCAGCGCAGCAGGTGGCAGCACCGAACATGTCCTGCCCCGGGGGCCGGGCGTGTGCGGTGGCCTTCTGCCCGCGCCCCCGACTCCTTCCGGAAACAATTCTGCAATCTCTTGCGCAAGGTCTTGCAGGGGGTCCTCCTGGCACCTACGGTCGCTGCAATCCCCGACTCGGCCGTGACCGGTCCCCACCCGGTCTGCGCCTCTCCGCCAGGAGGAACGCCCCATGCCCACCCGTGCCCGCGCCGTCAGAGCCGCCGCCGCGCTGTTGTCCGTGTCCGCCGTCACCGCTGTGGCCGCCCTCGCCGTTGTCGGGGGGAGCGCTCCGCGGGCGCTTGCTGCCGCTCCGGGGGAGAAGGACGTCACCGCCGTCATGTTCGAGTGGCGGTTCGATGCCGTGGGTAAAGCCTGCGGGGAGAGTCTTGGGCCGGCCGGGTACGGCTATGTGCAGGTGTCGCCGCCTCAGGAGCACATCCAGGGGGGCCAGTGGTGGACCTCGTACCAGCCTGTCAGCTACAAGATCGCCGGGCGGCTGGGTGACCGTACCGCCTTCAAGGCCATGGTCGACGCCTGTCACGCGGCCGGGGTGAAGGTCGTCGCCGACTCCGTCATCAACCACATGGCGGCCGGGGACGGGGTGGGGACCGGGGGGAGTTCGTACACGAAGTACGGCTACCCGGGTCTCTACTCCGGTGCCGATATGGACGATTGTCGGTCCTCGGTGGCGAATTACGGGGATCGCGGGAACGTGCAGAACTGCGAGCTCGTGCAGCTCGCCGACCTGGACACCGGCGAGGACTACGTGCGCGGGCGGATCGCCGGGTATCTCAACGACCTGCTGTCGCTGGGTGTCGACGGGTTCCGGATCGATGCCGCCAAGCACATGCCCGCCGCCGACCTCGCCAACATCAAGTCGCGGATGTCGAACCCCAACGCCTACTGGAAGCAGGAGGCGATCTACGGGGCCGGAGAGGCCGTCTCGCCGAGCGAGTACCTCGGGAACGGGGACGTGCAGGAGTTCCGGTACGCGCGCGACCTCAAGCGGGTCTTCCAGAGTGAAAGCCTCGCCTACTTGAAGAACTTCGGGGAGGCCTGGGGGTACATGCCCTCCGGGCAGTCCGCCGTTTTCGTCGACAACCACGACACCGAGCGCGGCGGCGACACCCTCAGCTACAAGGACGGGTCCGCCTACACGCTCGCCAGTGTCTTCATGCTGGCGTGGCCCTACGGATCTCCCGACGTGCACTCCGGCTACGAGTGGACCGACCGCGATGCCGGACCGCCCAACGGCGGTGCGGTGAAAGCCTGTTACGCCGACGGGTGGAAGTGTCAGCACGCCTGGCGGGAGATCTCCTCCATGGTCGGCTTCCGCAACTCCGCGCGCGGCCAGGCCGTCACCGGCTGGTGGGACAACGGCGGCGACCAGATCGCCTTCGGCCGGGGGAGCAAGGCCTACGTGGTGATCAACCATGAGGGCTCGGCACTGACCCGGACGTTCCAGACCTCCCTCGCGGCGGGCGACTACTGCGACGTGCAGAGCGGGCGGACCGTGACCGTGGACTCCGGCGGGCGGTTCACCGCAACGGTCGGGGCCGGGACGGCCGTCGCTCTGCATGTGGGGGCTCGTGGGTGCGGTGCCGGTACGCCGACCCCGACCCCGACCCCGACCCCGACTCCGACTCCGACCCCGACGGCCACCGCTGTCGCCGGGGCCTCCTTCGCCGTCAACGCCACCACCGTCGTCGGGCAGAACATCTACGTCACCGGTGACCGCGCCGAGCTCGGGAGCTGGAACACCGGCGCCGCGCTCAAGCTCGACCCCGCCGCCTATCCCGTCTGGAAGCTCGACGTCACGCTCCCGCCCGGCACCGTCTTCGCCTACAAGTACGTCCGCAAGGACGCCGCCGGGAACGTCACCTGGGAGAGCGGGGCCAACCGCTCCGCCACCGTCCCCGCGAGCGGCAAGGTCACGCTGAACGACACCTGGCGCAACTGACCCTCCCGTCCCGCACCGCCCCGTACCCGAGGAGAACCGCCTTGATACGCCCCGCAGCGGGAGTGCTCGCCGCCACCCTGGCCGTGACGCTCCTGCCCGCCCTGCCCGCCGCCGCGGCGGCCGCCGCCAAGGCGCCACCGGCCCCGCCTTCGGACGCCAGGCTGGCGGCCGAGTCCGCGCGGCACGACCTGACCCGGGAGCAGTTCTACTTCGTGCTTCCGGACCGGTTCGCGAACGGCGATCCGCGCAACGACCGGGGCGGCCTGACCGGTTCCCGGCTGGAGACCGGGCTGGACCCGACGGACAAGGGGTTCTACCAGGGCGGGGACCTCAAGGGGATCACCGACCGGCTGGACTACATCAAGGGGCTCGGCACCACGGCCATCTGGATGGCGCCGATCTTCAAGAACCAGCCGGTGCAGGGGACGGGCAAGGACGTCTCGGCCGGCTACCACGGGTACTGGATCACCGACTTCACCCAGGTCGACCCGCACTTCGGGACCAACGCCGATCTGGAGCGGCTGATCGACAAGGCGCACGGGAAGGGGATGAAGGTCTTCTTCGACGTCATCACCAACCACACCGCCGACGTCGTCGACTACCGGGAGGCCTCCTACGGGTACCTGTCGAAGGGCGCCTTTCCCTATCTGACCAAGGACGGTGAGCCTTTCGACGACGCCGACCATGCGGCGGGGGAGGGGAAGTTCCCGAAGACGGACGGGGATTCGTTCCCCCGTACGCCCTTCGTTCCGGCGGCGAAGAAGAATCTGAAGTCCCCGGCCTGGCTCAACGACCCGACGATGTACCACAACCGCGGCGACTCCACCTTCGCCGGCGAATCCTCCGACCAGGGGGACTTCTTCGGCCTCGACGACCTGTGGACCGAGCGTCCCGAGGTCGTGGAGGGGATGGAGAAGATCTACGAGAAGTGGGTCAGGGAGTTCGACGTCGACGGTTTCCGGATCGACACCGTCAAGCACGTCGACACCGGGTTCTGGACGCAGTGGGCCACCGCCCTCGACGCGTACGCCGCCCGGCACGGGCGCAAGGACTTCTTCATGTTCGGCGAGGTCTACTCCGCCGACACCGCGATCACCTCCCCGTACGTGACCCGGGGCCGGCTGGACGCCACCCTCGACTTCCCGCTCCAGGAGGCGATCCGCGCCTACGCCGCCCAGGGCGCGGGAGCCGGGAGGCTGGCCTCCGTCTTCGCTGACGACTACCGGTACACCACCGACAAGGCGAACGCCTACGAGCAGGTCACCTTCCTCGGCAACCACGACATGGGCCGCTTCGGGACCTTCCTCAAGCAGGACCGGCCGGGGGCGGGGGAGCAGGAACTGCTGGACCGGTACCGGCTGGCCAACGAGCTGATGTTCCTCTCCCGGGGCAACCCGGTGATCTACTCCGGCGACGAGCAGGGCTTCACCGGCGCGGGCGGGGACAAGGATGCCCGCCAGCCCCTCTTCGCCTCCCGCGCGGCCGACTACCTGGACGACGACCAGCTCGGAACGGTGCGCACGCATGCGAGCGATGCTTACGATCCGGAGCACCCGCTCTACAAGCAGATCAGTGCTCTCTCGAAGCTGACCAAGGACCACCCGGCCCTCCGTGACGGGGTCCAGAGCGAACGCTTCTCCGACGGTTCGGCCTACGCCTTCGCCCGCACCGACCCCCGCACGCGCACCGAGTACCTGGTCGCGGCCAACAACGCCACCGCGCCCCGCACCATCGATCTCGACGCCCCGGCCGGCGTCCAGTACGCCGCCCTCTACGGCGGCACGGCCACGCTGATCCGCTCCTCCGCGGCCGGCAAGCTCACCGTCACCCTCCCGGCCCTCGGCACCGTGGTCCTCCAGGCCACCACCCCCGCCGCCAAGCCCACCACCCAGCCCGCCCTCACCCTCAAGGCTCCGGCCCCCGGCGCCACCGGCACCGTCGAGCTCTCCGCCGAGGTCACCGGCGACCCCCTGAGCCGGGTCGTGTTCGCCGCCCAGAGCGGCACGGACAGCTGGCAGGTCCTCGGCTCCGCCGACCACGCCCCGTACAAGGTCACCCAGTTCATCGACCCGGCCACCGCCGCCGGCACCCCGCTGCGCTACAAGGCCGTGGTCGTGGACTCGGCCGGCCGCACCGCGAGCGCCCTCGCCGCCTCCGTCACCGGCCGGACCCCGCCCGCCGAGGTCCCCACCGCCACCCAGCGCGACTACGCGATCGTCCACTACAACCGCCCCGACGGGGACTACACGAACTGGCGCCTCTTCGCCTGGGGCGACCTCGCCGAGGGCGAGACCACCCCCTGGCCGGCCGGCCACGACTTCACCGGCCGCGACGCCTACGGCGCCTTCGCCTACGTGCGCCTCAAGCCCGGGGCGAGCAGCGTCGGTTACCTCGTCATCGACAAGGACGGCACCAAGGACGTCGCCGCCGACCGCTCCATCGACGTGACGAAGACGGGTGAGATCTGGCTCGAACAGGGCAAGGAGCCCGCCCGCACCGACCGCCCCGCCCACCCGCCGCAGGACACCGCCAAGGCGATCCTGCACTACCAGCGCCCCGACGGCGCCTACGAGGGCTGGGGCCTGCACGTCTGGACCGGAGCGGCGGCGCCCACCGACTGGTCCAAGCCGGTCCTCCCCGTCCGCACCGACTCCTACGGCGCCGTCTACGAGGTCCCCCTCGCCGCCGGAGCCACCAGCCTCAGCTACATCCTCCACAAGGGCGACGAGAAGGACCTCCCCTCCGACCAGTCCCTCGACCTGAAGAGCAACGGGCACGAGGTGTGGATGCTGGGAGGCAAGGAGAAGTACCTCCTCCCGCAGCCCGCCGGGTCGGCCGCCGCCCTCGACCTCACCAAGGCCCAGGCCGTCTGGATCGACCGCGACACCGTCGCCTGGAACGCCCCGCCCGCCGCCGCCTCCCTCCAGCTCCTCGCCTCCCGCGAAGGCGCCGTCAAGGCCGAGAACGGCACCCTGACCGGCCGGGCGCAATGGCTGCGCCTGAGCGGGACCGAGCTGAGCGCCACCCAGAAGCAGAAGTACCCGCACCTGGCCGCGTACGCCGCCTACACGATCGACCCGCGCGACCGGGACCGCGTCCGCGAGGCCCTGCGCGGCCAGCTCGTCGCCAGTGCCCGCGCCGCCAACGGCGCCGTCCTCGCCGCCACCGGGGTCCAGCTCGCCGGGGTCCTCGACGACCTCTACGCGACCGGCGCACAGCAGGCCGCCCTCGGCCCCGTCTTCAAGGACGGCCGCCCCACCCTCTCCGTGTGGGCCCCGACCGCCCAGCAGGTCGCCCTCGAACTCGACGGCGGCCGCACCGTCCCGATGCGCCGCGACGACGCCACCGGCGTCTGGTCGGTGCGCGGGGAGCGCGACTGGACCGGCAAGCGCTACCGCTACGCCGTCACCGTCTGGGCACCGAGCACCGGGCAGGTGGTCCGCAACCTGGTCACCGACCCGTACTCCACCGCCCTGACCACGGACTCCGCGTACAGCCTGGCCGTGGACCTCGCCGATCCCCGGCTGGCCCCGCCCGGCTGGCGCGAGCTGAGGAAGCCCGCGCCCGTCCCCTTCGCCTCCGCGCAGATCCAGGAGCTGCACGTCCGCGACTTCTCGGTCGCCGACCGCACCACCACCCACCCCGGCCAATACCTGGCCTTCACGGACACCGCCTCCGCCGGCATGCGCCACCTGCGCGACCTGGCCGCCGCCGGCACCTCCTACGTGCACCTGCTGCCCGTCTTCGACATCGGCACCGTCCCCGAGAAGCCCGGGGACCGCACCGAGCCCGCCTGCGACCTGAAGGTCTACGCCCCCGACTCCGAGGAGCAGCAGGCCTGCGTGGCCGCCGCGGCCGCGAAGGACGCCTACAACTGGGGCTACGACCCACTGCACTACACGGTCCCCGAGGGCTCGTACGCGAGCGATCCGAACGGCACGGCCCGCACCGTGGAGTTCCGCCGCATGGTGCAGTCCCTCAACGGGGCGGGCCTGCGCACCGTCATGGACGTGGTCTACAACCACACGGTGGCCGCCGGCCAGTCCGACAAGTCCGTGCTCGACCGCATCGTCCCCGGCTACTACCAGCGGCTGCTGGCCGACGGCTCCGTCGCCACCTCCACCTGCTGCGCCAACACCGCGCCCGAGAACGCCATGATGGGCCGCCTCGTCGTGGACTCGGTGGTCACCTGGGCCAAGCAGTACAAGGTCGACGGCTTCCGCTTCGACCTCATGGGCCACCACCCGAAGGCCAACATCCTGGCCGTGCGCGCCGCCCTCGACGCGCTGACCCCCGCCAAGGACGGGGTCGACGGGAAGAAGATCGTCCTCTACGGGGAGGGCTGGAACTTCGGCGAGGTCGCCGACGACGCCCGCTTCGTGCAGGCCACGCAGCAGAACATGGCAGGCACCGGCATCGCCACCTTCTCCGACCGGGCCCGCGACGCGGTCCGCGGCGGCGGTCCCTTCGACGAGGACCCGCGCGTCCAGGGCTTCGCCTCCGGCCTGTTCACCGCGCCCAACGCCTCACCGGCGAACGGCACCGCCGAGCAGCAGCGCGCCCGGCTGCTCCACGACCAGGACCTGATCAAGGTCGGGCTGACCGGCAACCTCGCCGCGTACGCCTTCACCGACTCCGCCGGCCGCACCGTCAAGGGCTCCGAGGTGGACTACAACGGAGCCCCGGCCGGGTACGCGGCGGCCCCGGGCGACGCGCTCGCGTACGTCGACGCCCACGACAACGAGACGCTCTTCGACGCCCTCGCGTTCAAGCTCCCGCAGGACACCCCGGCGGCCGGCCGGTCCCGCGCCCAGGTCCTGGCGATGTCCGTCGCCGCCCTCTCGCAGGGCCCGGCCCTCTCCCAGGCGGGCACGGACCTGCTCCGCTCCAAGTCCCTGGACCGCAACTCCTTCGACAGCGGGGACTGGTTCAACGCCATCCAGTGGGACTGCGAGGACGGCAACGGCTTCGGCCGCGGCCTGCCCCCGGCGGCCGACAACCGGCCGAAGTGGACCTACGCGAAGCCCCTGCTGGCCGCGCCCGCACCCGGCTGCGCGGAGATCGGCGGCGCCTCGGCCGCCTACCGGGACCTGCTGAGGATCCGTACGACGGAACCGGCCTTCGGCCTCACCACCGCCGAGGCGGTCCAGGCGAAGCTGGCCTTCCCGCTCTCGGGGACCGGGGAGACCCCGGGCGTGATCACGATGACCCTGGGGGACCTGGTGGTGGTCTTCAACGCCGCCCCCACCGCCCTGACCCAGCGGGTCCCGGCCCTCGCGGGCACGCGGTACGCCCTGCACCCGGTTCAGGCCTCGGGTACGGACCCGGTGGTCCGGCAGGCGGCGTACGACCGGGCGAAGGGGGAGTTCACCGTCCCGGCCCGTACGACGGCCGTCTTCAAGAAGGGGTGATCACACGGACGAGGCTCAGGCCGTGTTCACCAGGGTGAGCTGGTCCAGCCGCTTCTCCAGCAGGATCACCCCGTACACCCGCCCGTCCTTGCCCTCCTTGTGGGGGAACTCCCCGACCACCCGGTACCCCGCGGACTGGTAGTACGCGAGCAGCCGGGGGTTGGTGGAGACGCAGTCCAGCCGCGCCCGTTCGCGGCCGGTCCTGGCGATGCGCCGCTCGGAGTGTTCGAGCAGCCGCCGGCCGGCCCCGGCGGGCGCGGCCTCGCGTTCGACCATGAGCCGGTGCACGTAGCCCGCCACGGGCGGCTGGATGCCCCAGGCCTCCTCGTCGGACCACCACAGTTCGTACGCCCCGACGGTGTGCCCGTTGCCGTCCGAGGCGAGCCACACCTCGCCCTCGCGCATGACCGCCAGGAAGTGCGCGGGGTCCTTCTCCCCGGGCTTCCACTGCTCGATCCCGTGCGCGGCCATCCAGCGGGCGGCCTGGTCGTACAGCGCCACCAGCGTGCCGGTGTCCTTCTCCTCGGCCTGCCGGAACACGATCCCGTCGTCAATGATCACGCGGGCATTATTGCGCGCTATTCGATCAAGAACGGTCCATCAACGCGGACCGGGCACCGCGGGGCCGGAACCCGTCGGTCCGGCTCCCGTGGGGACCAGGGCCACCAGCCGCCCCACCAGTTCCCCGAACGGCCCATCGGCCGGCTCGTCCACGAGGATCCGTACGAGAATGCCCGCCATCTCCGCGTCGTAGGCGGCGCTCACCGCGGCCAGCGCCGCGAAATCGTGCACCAGCTGCAACTCCAGCTCGGCGCGCGGGATCCGCCGGCCGTCCAGCCAGATCAGCGCCGTCGACTCGGCCAGCGACACCCACGAGCGCACCACGAGCTCCAGCCGGGCCGGCGGAGCCTGCCGGTCGACGCCCAGGTGCGCGAGGATCTGCTCGTACGCCGCCTGGCGGACCTCGTCGATCATCGCGTTGGCCCGGCTGCTGCCGACCGCCGGACCGCCCCGCATCAGCGCCGAGAAACCGGGCCCGTGGTCCTCGACGAAGGCGAAGAACCGCCCCATGACCCGGAGCAGCCGCACCCCCAGCGGACCCTCCCGGGGCTCCACGAAGCGCTGGGCGAGCTCGTCGGCCGCCCGCCGCAGCGCCGCCTCGTAGAGGCTCAGCTTGCCGGGAAAGTAGTGGTAGACCAGCGGCCGCGATATGCCCGCGGCCGCCGCGATCTCGTCGATGGACACATCGTCGGGCGACCGGTGGCTGAAGAGCTCCAGCGCCACCCCGATCAGCTGCTGCCGCCGCTCCTCGACACCCATCCTGCGCCGCACCCCGGTTGTCATGCGCAACACCCTACTGCGCACCCCCGCAGGGGCCCCCTACAGGTCCAGGACCAGCCGGTCCGAGGCCGCGCGGGAGACGCACAGCAGCATGGAGTCCTCGCGTTCGCCGTCCGTGAGGAGGGTGTCGCGGTGGTCGATGTCCCCCGACAGCACCCGGTGCTGGCAGGTGCCGCAGAAGCCCTGCTCGCAGGAGTACGGGGTGTTGGGGAGCTCCCGGCGCACGGCCGTCAGGGCGGACTCCGCGGCGCCCACCTCCACGACCCGGCCCGAGCGGTGGAGTTCCACGGTGAAGGGCTTCGCGTCCCCGCCCGCGGCCGCCGGGGCGAACCGCTCCCAGTGGACCGGGGTGCCCGCGGGCACGGCCGCCTCGACCGCCGCCATCAGCGGGGCCGGGCCGCAGCAGTAGACCGCGGTGTCCGGGCCGAGCGAAGCGGCGAGCGCGCCCAGGCCGGGGAGGCCCGCCTCGTCCTCGGCGACGACCGTGACCCGGTCCCCGTACGGGGCGAGTTCGGCCAGGAAGGGCATGGAGGCCCGCGAGCGGCCCCCGTAGAGCAGGGTCCAGTCCGCGCCCGCCGCGGTGGCCGCCCGGAGCATCGGGAGGATCGGGGTGATGCCGATCCCGCCCGCGACGAACGCGTAGGACGGGGACGGGACGAGGGGGAAGCGGTTGCGCGGCGGGCGGACCGGGAGCTCCGCGCCCTCCACCAGCTGCGCGTGCGCCTCGCGCGAGCCGCCGCGGCCGTCCGGTACGAGCCGGACCGCGATCGTGTAGCGGCCCCGGTCGGCGGGGTCACCGCACAGGGAGTACTGGCGCACCAGCCCCGAGGGGAGCTGCACGTCCAGGTGCGCACCCGGGGCCCACTCCGGGAGCTCCGCCGACTCCAGCGTCAGCAGCAGCACCCCCTGAGCGGGCTCGGTGCGGGAGACGATCAGCGCCGGGATCCACCGGCGCGGCGAGTACCCCGACACCGGGGTCTCCAGCGCGGGCAGCGGCCACAGCGGCGATCCGGAGTCGATGCGGCGGCCGATCGCGCGCTTCGCCAGCCAGGCGGCGCCCGCGAGCGCGGTCACCGCGAGGGCGCGCCTCATCCGCGGACACCGCCGTTCGCGCCGGGGGAGGAGGCCAGGTAGGCCACGGCCTGAGCCGTGGAGCCCTCCTGCGAGGGGTGGTAGGTGCGCGAGAGGTACGTCGGGATCGACTTCAGCATCGCGCCCGTGGACGGCAGGGTGCCCTTGCGGCCCGAGCGGTAGAACTGCCCCACCGAGGCCTTGGACCCCGGCGGGAGCCCGGGGTCGTGTTCCATGAAGTACCGCGAGCCGCGCTGCCACAGGAAGACCAGCGCCGTGAAGGCCGTGGCCCAGGTGCGGGCCCGGCGGCGGTAGTTGCCGTCGAGGTGCATGAACAGGTCGAAGGCCACCGACCGGTGCTCGACCTCCTCCGCGCCGTGCCAGCGCAGCAGGTCCAGCATCACCGGGTCCGCGCCGCGCCGGTCCAGCTCGTCCGCGTTGAGCACCCAGTTGCCGAGGAAGGCCGTGTAGTGCTCGATCGCCGCGATCATCGCCACGCGCTCCATCAGCCACCACCTGCGGGGCGCGCCCGGCGGCAGCGTCCGGTCGCCGAGCAGCTTCTCGAAGAGCCAGTCGATCTGCGCCGTGTAGGGCGTCGGGTCCAGGCCCAGCCGCTTGAGGTGGGGGAGCACGTCGTCGTGCGCGCTCGCGTGCATGGCCTCCTGGCCGATGAACCCGACGACGTCCTCGCGCAGCCGCTCGTCCGTGATGTACGGGAGCACCTGCTTGTAGACGTGCACGAACCAGCGCTCGCCCGCCGGGAGCAGCAGGTGCAGCACGTTGATGGTGTGGTTCGCGAAGGGGTCGCCGGGCAGCCAGTGGAGCGGGGTGTCCTCCCAGGAGAAGGACACGTTGCGGGCCTTCAGCTCTATGTGTTCGGACGCCACGGGGGCGGGCGACGCGGGCGGCGTATTAGACATGGCGTCAATGTACTGATGGGTAGAGGGGAGGGAAACCCCTCTGCCGTCACTTCCTTCGGCCCCCGGACAGGGCCGCTCCCGGGCCGCTCCCGGGCCCTCCCGGGCTCTTCCGGGCCGCGAGGGCCCGGGGGCGGCCGGGCCGGGACTACCTCAGCACGCCCGCCTTCGAACCGTCCGTCAGCTTGCCCGTCAGCTCCACCTGCGCGCCCGCCGGAGCCTTCACCGCCAGCCGGTTGCCCACCGCGACCCCGCTCACCTGGCCGCCGCCCACGGTCAGCGAGGCGAACTGCGCACTGCCCGCCGCCAGGACGTACCACTGCCCGGCCTTGGACTTCCACAGCACCCCGGCCAGCACCCGCGGCTCCCGCGGCCCGCACGCCGGCGAGCCCTCCGCCTTCGCCGCCTGGGCCGCCAGCGGGGCGCCCGGGGCCAGGAACTGCGCCTGCACCCGGTCCGCCGTGCCCTGCCAGGTCTCCGCCCGGGTGCACAGCCAGGTCGCCGTGCCGTCGCCCTCCGGCAGCGGCTGCTTCGCGTACGTCCAGGCGTTGACCGTGCGCACCCCGTGCGAACGCACCGAGGGCAGCAGGCACGCGATCCGCGACCAGTCGCCCAGCTCCGCACCCTCGGTCACGTTCCGCTCGGCGCCCGGCGCCCCCGAGGTCAGCCGGGCCGGGGTCAGCTCGCCCAGGTCGGTGAGCAGCCGGGTCGCGCCGTCACCGGTCACGGCCAGCGCGTTCCAGCTCGTACAGGTGCCCTGCGGAGCGGGGCTCGGCACCGGCGGGGTGACCCCGTCCGCCGTCAGCTCCAGTCCCGTCGGGGCGTCCCCCGGCTTCAGCAGGTCCCGCTGCGTCGCGGCCGTCACCCAGGGGGCCGTCAGATAGCGGACGTTGCCGTCGACCCGGCTGAGCACCAGGGCCGCCGCCGTGTCCGCGGAGGCGCCGTCGGTCCGGGCGAAGTCGAGGGCCGCGACGTCGGTGCCGGAGAGCGGTTCGGCGTACCGGGCCACGCGCAGGCCGTCGTACAGCAGGACCACGACGGCCTGGTCGACGGTCCCCGCGAACAGCAGCTGCGGAGGTCCCATCGGCGGCCCGGACGGGGTGCCGGGGGTGGCCGAGACCACGACCGAGCGGCCCGGCCGGGCCCAGACCGCCAGGGCCCGCCGCAGCAGGGCGGCGTCGTCGACGCGGTCGCCGCGCGCGGGCCAGCCGGAGTAGTCGGTACGGGAGGACGTACGCCAGACCGTGGGCGCGACCCGGAGCAACTGCCCGGGGTCCAGGGCCTGCTCCGCCGCGGCGTTCCTCGCGTAGAGCGGGGCGGCGGCCCCGTCGGCCCCCCACCCGCCGCCGGGCAGCGAGAGCAGGACCCCGCACACGGCCAGCGCGGCCCCGGCGGCGATCCCGGCCCGCACGAGCCGCCGGCGGCGCAGCAGGTCGGTGGGCCGGGCCTGGAGCACGCAGGGGTCGAACTCGGGGGAGGCGAACAGCTCGTCGGTGGCCGGGTCCCCGGACTCCGCTACGGCGGCGGCCGGGTTGACCACCCCCGCCTCGGCCAGCACCCGCAGCACCTCCGGCTCGGGCAGCCGCTCCAGCGCCCGCAGCACGCACGCGGCGCGGCCCGGCCCGTCGAGGGTGGCCAGCCACTGGTCGAGCGCCAGCTCCTCGGCCCCGCCCGAGCGCGGGAACAGCCGCAGCCCCCACACCTGGGGGAGCAGCGGCGGCAGTTGGGCCCGCCGGGGCAGCGCGCGGAACGTCAGCGGGATCCCGGCCTCCAGCGCGGCCCGCAGCACCCGCAGCCGTACGTACGCGTACCCGGACTCGGGACCCGCCCCGCCCCGCTGCCCCGGCACCCCGCCCTGCACCGCCGCCTGCGCGGCGGCCGCCCCGTCCCGCCGCCCGCGCGGCAGGGCGCGCTGGGCCAGCGAGTGGGCGGTGAGCACCCGCCGGTTGCGGCCGAGGGCGGGCGGCAGCACCAGGTAGGCCAACCGGACCAGCCGGGGATAGTGCTCGACGATGGCGGCCTCGGCCTGCTCGACATCGGGGGAGAGGGGGCGGGTGGCGGTATCCGGCGCAGTCACGTTCAGCAGAACGAGCGAATGGTCGGATGGTCACCGGGTCCCAGCGCGCGTGTTCGGACCGCACCTCCCGGGCGGCGCTCCCGGCACGGTCGCCGGGTCCGCCGACGGGACCCGCCGACGGGCTCGGACGACGGGCTCGGCGGGCGCGCGCAGACGACGGCTCAGCAGGCGACGGCTCAGACGACGAGGCGGGCGCGCAGCGCCTCGACCGTCTCGTCGGGGACGCCGAGTCCCTCGCGCACGTACTTCTCCATCGAGCCGTAGCGCGTGTTCACCTCGTCCAGTGCGGCCTCCAGGTACGAGGGGAAGACGCCGATCAGCGCCAGCGCGATGTCCGGGTCGCCGCCGGCCGCCGTGAAGCCCTCGATCATCGGGGCGAAGGCGATCCGCACCGCCGGGTTGACCGACAGGTACTCGCCCATCAGGGTCTCGTCGTCCGCGCCGAGCAGCGACAGGACCACGGTCGCGCCCCAGCCCGTCCGGTCCTTGCCCGCCGTGCAGTGGAAGAGCACCGGCCCCGACTGCGGGTCCGCGAGCTCGGTGAGCAGCAGCCGGTACGCGGCCTGCGCGGACGCGGAGCTGACGAGCGAGCGGTAGAGGCTGGTGAACAGGGCCTGCACCTTGCCGCCGCCCAGGTGCTCCTCCGCGACCACCGGGTCGGACAGGATGTCCTTGAGCTGGGCCGCGGGTATCTTCCCGGGGCCGCCGTCGCCCGTGCTGTCGGCCGCCATCTTGTCGGCCAGGGCGTCGGCCATGAGGAGCCGCGCGCCCGCCGGCACCCGGTCGGGGTGCTGGCCGCGCTCCACGCCGGTACGGAAGTCGATGACGGTGCCGATGCCCAGCCCGGCCACCACCGGGTCGACGTCGAGGTCGAGCTGGTCGAGCTGGCCCGAGCGCAGCACCAGACCCGGGCGGACGCTCCTGCCCCCGGCGAGCGGGGTGCCGCCGAGGTCCCGGAGGTTGGCGACGGTCTTGGCGGGAGTGACGGTCATCGTGGCGGCTCCAACGTGATCGGAGAAATCTGATCAGGGAATCGAATGATCAGAGAAACGGATGGCTCAGGACGCAGCGCGCTGGGTGACGCGTGTCATCCGTATGATTTTCGGAGATTTCGCTCCGGAAAGGTAATCGGCGGCCAGCGAGACCCCGAGACCGAGCCCCATGGCCACCAGGTGCCCGGCGTCGGTGAAGGTCCGCTCCCGCCGCAGCACCGGCCGGACGGCGAGCGCCAGCAGACCGGCCCGGGCGGCGGTGCGCACCGGCCCGCGCGGAAGCACCCCGGTCAGGGCTCCGAGCACGGTGTTGAACCCGTAGCTGGTGCCCACGTCCACCGCCCGGCGGGTCCGGGGGCCGGCCGTCCGGCGGAGCGCCCCGTGGACCAGCAGGGTGGCCGCGACGTGCCCGAACAGGAAGGCGGCCGCCGTCCACCAGGCCCCGCGGGCGTACTCGGCGTACCCGAGGACGGCCACCAGCAGGAGCGCGTAGGGCAGCGGCATCGGCTCCTCGACGAGGAGGGCGCTCGCCGCCAGGGTCTCCCAGCGGCCGGCGTCCAGGTTGTCGGCGTTGGTGGAGCAGCGGCGCAGCAGCCGCTCCCGCGCCGCCGGATCCAGCCGCTCCAGGGCGTACGCCCCGAGCTGGACCGTGCCCGCGTACACCGTGCTCAGCGGGACCGTCAAGGACAGGGGGCTCATCGCACCATGATCGGCCACGGGGGCGCCGTACGGCGAGGCGGGGAGCCGTGCCAATATGCGCTGGTCATGTCACACAGCCCCGCGCCGATGCGCGCCACGCGGGCCGCGCTCTTCGCGGCGGTGGCCGTCGCACTGGGTGCGGCGGGGCATTCGTACATGTCCGGTACGGACCTTCCCGCACTGGCCCTTCTGTCCGCATTCGGGCTGACCGGGGCCCTCGCCTGGCTCTTCGCCGGACGCCGGCGCGGACCGCTCCCCATCGCCGCCGCGCTGCTCGGCGTACAGGCGGTCCTGCACCTCGTCTTCTCCGCCTCGGCCGGGGGCCGGCACGAGGCGGAGAGAGGTGCGGGTGAGGGCGCCGGCATGGAGGGCGCGGCCGCGCACGGTGCGCACTCCATGGAGGGCATGAGCGGCATGGCCGGCGGGCATTCCATGGACGGCATGACGGGCATGACGGGCATGAGTGGCATGGACGGCATGAGCGCCATGGCCGGGATGGGTGACATGGCCGCCGGCCATGCCCACGACGGGCTCGGCATGATCGCCGCGCACGTCCTCGCCGGGCTGTTCTGCGCGCTCTGGCTGGCCTGGGGCGAGGCCGCCGTCTTCCGGCTCACCGCCGTCCTCGCGGCCGGGGCGCTGCACGCCGCCCGGCCGCTCTCCCGGGTCCTCGCCCTGCTGCGGGCGCGCGTGCTTCCCGTACCGCCGGCGCGGCCGCTGCGGCCCGCCGGGTACCCGCGGCCGCGGACCCTGCGCGGGGCCGTGCACGCCCACACCGCCGAGCGGCGCGGGCCGCCCGCGCGCGGACGGATCCGTATCACGGCCCCCGGCCGTCCTGCCCGCGCCTGACCGAACGGCGCGCCCTCCCCGTCGCGGGCGAGGGGGCGAGACCTGGGGCCGCTCACCCCTGTCTTCGCCAACACCTAGGACACCCATGTCTCTCGACGAGATCGGGCAACTCCGCGCAGCGGACCCCGGCGCATCCGACACCCCCGAAACCCCCGGGCACGTGGCCGAGCCGGCCCGCGCCCGTACGCCCGGTACCTGGGCCGCCCTGCGGCCGCTGCTGCTGCGCCTGCACTTCTACGCAGGGGTGCTCATCGCCCCGCTCCTGCTCGTCGCCGCCACCACCGGGCTGCTCTACGCCGGTTCCTGGCAGGCCGAGAAGATCCTCTACGCCGACCAGCTAACGGTCGACCGCGTCGGCGCGAGCGCGCAGCCGCTCGGCGCGCAGGTCGCCGCGGCCGTGAATGCCGCTCCCCAGGGCACGGTGACGGCCGTCTGGCCCGCGCCGGAGGCCGATGCCACCACCCGGGTGATCATGGAGAGTCCGGGACTCGCCGAGGGCGAGACCCTCACCGTGTTCGTCGATCCGTATACGGCCGAGGTCCGCGGGAAGCTCACCACCGTCGGCGACGCGCTGCCGCTGCGGGCCTGGCTGAGCGAGTTCCACTCCAGCCTCCAGCTGGGTGAGTTCGGCCGGAACTACAGCGAGCTCGCCGCGAGCTGGCTGTGGGTGGTCGCGCTCGGCGGGCTCGCGCTGTGGATCGGCCGTAGGCGCACCCGCAGGACGGGGCTGGTCCTTCCGGACCGCAAGGCGACCGGCCGGCGCAAGACGCTGTCCTGGCACGGATCCGTCGGCGTCTGGATCGCCGTCGGTCTCGTCGGCCTCTCCGCCACCGGCCTGACCTGGTCGAAGTACGCCGGAGAGAACATCGGACAGCTCCAGGACAGCCTCGGCGGCGCGACCCCGGCCGTCGCCGCCAAGGTGCCCGGCGCCCCGGCCGCGGACGCCGGCGGGGAGCACGCGGGGCACGGCGCCGGCGACGGCGCGCAGACGGCGCCGCCCACCCCGGCCGACGCCATCGGCATCGACGGCGCGGTCGCGGCCGCGCGGGCCGCGGGGGTCACCGAGTCCTTGCGGATCGCCCTGCCCGCGCAGGGCAAGGGCTACGTGGTCAAGGAGCAGGACAAACAGGTGCCGGTGCACCTGGACTCCGTCGCCATCGACCCCGCCGACGGCCGGGTCATGGACGAACTCCGCTTCGCCGACTACCCGCTCCTCGCCCAGCTGACCCGCTTCGGCATCGACCTGCACATGGGCCTGACCTTCGGTCTCGCCAACCAGCTGGCGCTGGCCGCGCTCGCGGTGCTGCTGATGTTCATGGTCGTCTGGGGCTACCGCATGTGGTGGCTGCGCCGCCCGACCAAGGAGCGCAAGCTGTCGGCCGGCCGGCCGCAGCCGCGCGGAGCGTGGCGGAAGCTGCCGGTGACGGTGCTGCTGCCGCTGGCCGCCGCGACGGCCCTCGTGGGCTGGTTCGTACCGCTGCTCGGGATCAGCCTGCTGGTGTTCCTGGCGGCTGACGTGGCGCTGGGCTTCGCCGCGTCGCGGCGCCGGCGCCGGCGTCTAGGGCATCGTCCGTGGGCCGGGGCTTTCCCAGGAGCCCCGGCCCACGGCGTCAGCCGATCTTCCAGAGTGTGAGTGCGGTGACGTAGTCCGGCATGGGGCCGATGGACCCCTTGCTCGTGTCGAGCAGGACCTCGGTGATGCGGAGCATCGCCAGGTTGTTGTCACTGGTGACGGTGCACAGCACCGTCCCCTTCGTGAGCGTCTTGCCCGTCTTCAGCTCGTCCTTGCCCACCCTGGAGGCCAAGGTGTTGGTGGCGACGGCGTCCCTGCACTCTTCCGGCGTGGTGCCGGTGCTCATGCCCATGGCCGTCAGGAAGCGCAGATCGGCGTCGCCCCAGTCCTGGTAGGTGAGCTCCATGCCCTGGGTCCTGCCGATGGCTCCTTTCGGGAAGATCTGCGGGGAGTCCAGGTCGACGTGGGTCCCGGTGCTGGAGGAGGGCGCGCGCAGGGTCAGGGGCTTGTCCTGGAAGACCGGCGTGTACGCGGACTTCGGCGAGGAGGAGGCCGAAGGCGCGGTCTTGGGCCCGGACGAGACCGGGGCCGGAGCCGGGGACTGGGCCTGCGCCTGGTCGGAGGAGGCGGGCGCGACCGGCCCCTCCTGCTTCGCGTCGTCCTTCGCGGCGCCGCCGCCGTCGAGCAGCCGGACCGCGCCGGCGCCCGCGAGGACGGCCAGTACGAGGCCGGCCCCGATCAGCACGCCCCGGAATCGCTTCGGTCCGGGGGCCGGCGCGGGCGCCGGGCCCGGCACCGGGGGGTGCGTCGGGTGGCCGGCGGCCGGCGGGGGACCCGCGGGCCGGGGCGGCGCGCCCACCGTCGGCGCCCCGTACACCCCGCCGAAGGCGCCGGCGGGACCAGCGCCCGTACCGCCCGTACCCGATCCGCCCGCGCCAACGCCCGCGCGGCCCGCGCCAACGCCCGCGCGGCCCGCACTCGCGCCCGCGTCCGCGACCGTGGGCACCGGCGGGTTCTCCGCGGCCCGCACCCGGCGGGCGATCTCCAGCCCGACCGGCTCCGGGAGCCAGCCGTCGAAGTCGTTCAGCGGCCGCCCGGCGAACAGTTCGCACATCGCGGCGAGCTCGTCCGTACCGATCCGCTCCGCCGGATCCGCGGTCAGGCAGCGCTCCAGGAGCGGTCGAAGTTCCGCCGGGTAGCCGTTCAGGTCCGGGGGCAGCCGGTCGGTGTTGGCGATCCGCACGCCGATGGCCGTGGCGCCGCCCTCCCCGTACGGATGCCGTCCGGTGGCCGCCACCGCCGCGATGAGGCCGACCGCGAACAGATCGCTCGCGGGGGTGACCTCGGCGCCCAGCGCGTGTTCGGGCGACATGTACTGCGGGGTGCCGATGACCCCGCCGGTGCGGGTGAGCTGGGTGCTGTCGGCGGCCCGGGCGATCCCGAAGTCGATGACGTACGGCCCGGCCGCGCCGAGCAGGAGGTTGGCGGGCTTCAGGTCGCGGTGCACGACCCCCGCGGCGTGGATGGAGCCGAGGGCCCGCGCCGTGCAGCCGATCAGCTGGAAGACGGCGGGGAGCGGCAGCGGGCCGTGGGCGCTCAGGGCGTCGTGCAGGGACATGCCCGGTACGAACACCGAGGCGAGCCAGGGCGAGGCGCCCGTGGTGTCGTGGTCGAGGACCGGTACGAGGTGATAGCCCTGCACCCGGCGCGCGGCCCGCACCTCCTGCTCGAACCGGCTCCGGAAGTCCGGGTCCTGCCCGAACTCCCGGCGGATCAGCTTCAGCGCGACCGGCTGCCCGCCGCGCGTGTGCGAGAGGTAGACGGTGCCCATGCCGCCTTCGCCGATCCGGGCGATCAGCCGGTAGCCGGCGGTCTCGCGGGGGTCCTGGGGCTCAAGTGGGGCAAGTACGCTGCCGGTTCCGGTGGTCACGACGGAAAAGACTACGGCAGGGACCCGCTCTGATCAGCACGGATGTACGAGGAAGTCCCCTTTGCGGCAGCCCCAGTTGATCCGTGCGGCCCATCTCGCCGGGCCTGGCCCGTACTCCCCCTCGTGAGTACGGGCCCGCCGCCCCGTCCGTGGTCCGGTCGTCGCCGGGGTCCCGGTCAGGGGGCGTACTTGTAGCCCACCCGGCGGACGGTCTGGATCGCGCCGCGGTGGGCCGCGCCCAGCTTGCGGCGCAGCCGCGCGACGTGGACGTCGACCGTGCGGCCGTCGCCGACGTGGCCGTAGCCCCAGACGGTGGTCACGAGCTGGTCGCGGCTGTGGACCCGGTGCGGGTGCGCGACCAGGTGGGCCAGCAGCTCGAACTCCAGGTACGTCAGGTCCAGGACCTCACCGTCCACCTCGGCGGTGCGCTGCGCGGGGTCGATGCGGACCAGGGAGTCCCCGGTGACGGCCGCCGCACCCGGGGCGGCCGGGGCGGCGGGAACGGCCTGCGGGGAGAAGGCGATCGGCGGCTGCTGGTCGGCCGGTACGAGCACCAGGTAGCCGACCATCGGAGGCTGGCCGGGGAGGCTGGGCAGGGTGTGCGCGGGGGCGGGCAGCCAGGTGGCGCCCGGCGGCAGGAAGTCCACGACGCGTGCCACCTCGTCGCGGTCCACGGCCCGCAGGCGGTGGCGCGGACTGGGCGGGAAGCTCGGGTAGGTCAGGGGAGAGGTCGCAGCGGAGGCGGCGGAGGCAAAGGAACGGGTGTTCGCCATGAGTGGTCAGCTCTTTCACGCGGAGTAGTCGGCAGGAGACGTGCGGAGAGGCGTCGTCTTGTGTCGTACCGCGCAGACCGAAGGCCTGGGGGAGGTCGGTTTCGAGGTCCCGGAGGCTTTAGAGGGCCGGCGCGTTCTTCGCGCGGCAACACACCCGGTCGAAATCGTGGTCCTGACGGGACGGCCAGAACGGCTCGAGGTCGCTGCGACCGGTCGAGGTGTGCGAGTGGCTGGCCATGGCCCCATTCAAGCAGACGCGGGGGCCCCGGGGCAGACCCCGTCTCACTCTATGGAGCGGAATCTCATATTCCGTGATCATGCCATGAACGGACCATTGCAATCCCGACAATCCGTCACCCTCTCAGTGGCCCGCGCCACTGCGTACGTACCGGTCGACCCGTATCGGCGCACCGGGACCCGCCGACACCACGGCGCCCGCCCTCCCCGGGGGGAGGACGGGCGCCGTGGTGATGTCAGGAAGTGACGTCAGGAAGCGGTGTCAGGAAGCGGTGTCAGGAAGCGGTGTCAGGAAGTGGTGTCAGGGATGGCCGGCCGGGATCAGACCAGGCCGTCCTTCTCCAGGGCGGTGCAGCAGGTGTCCGTGATGAGGCGGGTCACCACGTACGGGTCCACGTTCGCGTTCGGGCGGCGGTCCTCGATGTAGCCCTTGCCGTCCTTCTCCACCTGCCACGGGATGCGGACGGAGGCGCCGCGGTCGGAGACGCCGTAGCTGTACTCGTTCCACGGGGCCGTCTCGTGCAGGCCGGTCAGGCGCTCGTCGATGCCCGCGCCGTAGTTCTTGACGTGGTCCAGCGGCTTGCTGCCCTCGCCCAGGGACTCGGCCGCGCAGATGATCGCGCGGTAGTCCTCGCGCATCGCCTTCGTGGAGAAGTTGGTGTGCGCGCCCGCGCCGTTCCAGTCGCCCTTGACCGGCTTCGGGTTCAGCGTCGCGGAGACGTTGAAGTCCTCGGCGGTGCGGTAGAGCAGCCAGCGCGCGATCCACAGCTGGTCGGAGACCTCCAGCGGGCCCACCGGGCCGACCTGGAACTCCCACTGGCCGGGCATGACCTCGGCGTTGATGCCGGAGATGGCCAGGCCCGCCGCGAGGCAGTGGTCCAGGTGCTTCTCGACGATGTCGCGGCCGAAGATCTCGTCCGAGCCGACGCCGCAGTAGTAGCCGCCCTGCGCGGCCGGGAAGCCGTTGACCGGGAAGCCGAGCGGGCGGGTGCCGTCGAAGAAGGTGTACTCCTGCTCGATGCCGTAGATCGGCGCCTGGTCGGCGAACTTCTCGGCGATCGGACGCAGCAGCGCGCGGGTGTTCGACTCGTGCGGGGTCATGTCGATGTTCAGGACCTCGCACAGGACGAGGACGTTGTCGCCGCCGCGGATCGGGTCCGGGCAGGTGAACACCGGCTGCAGTACGCGGTCCGAGGCGTGGCCCTCGGCCTGGTTGGTGCTCGAACCGTCGAAGCCCCAGATCGGCAGCGCGTCGCCGTCCGCCATGATCTTGGTCTTGGAGCGCAGCTTCGCCGTCGGCTCGGTTCCGTCGATCCAGATGTACTCAGCCTTGTAGCTCACGGGCCCCATCCTTCGGTGCGTCGCTCCGGCGCAGACCCTCGGGTGCTGCGCTGCGTCCTGCGGATCGCGTACGGCGGTTCACGTCCCTGTGGCTCGCCTGCTGCGACATTCGTCCTGCGGTGTAGACCGCAGAGTGCCCGCTCGCGATTTCTCTTCCGTTGCCCGTGTGTGAACCCCGTGTTACCGAGGTTTGCGCCGCAGGTGGGCGTGGTTGTGCGGGTTGCCGTCCGGACACCCGTACGGGTGGGGCAGACTGGGCGCGTGAGCATTTCGTACGATTTGACGTCCGCCGGAGATGCCGCCGCAGAGGCCGCTTCCGGGCCCCGACCCAGGGTCGGCCTGCTGGGCACCGGCCCATGGGCCCACCGCACGCACGCCCCCGCCCTCGCCGCGCACCCCGGCTCCGAGTTCGCCGGAGTCTGGGGCCGGCGCCCCGAAGCCGCGGCCGAGCTGGCCCGCGCGTACGGGGTGAAGGTGTACGAAGACCCCGACGCGCTGTTCGCCGACTGCGACGCCGTCGCCTTCGCGCTCCCGCCCGACGTGCAGGCCCCGCTCGCCGTGCGCGCGGCCGCGGCCGGCTGCCATCTGCTGCTCGACAAGCCCGTCGCCACGACCCCGGCCGACGCCCGGGCCGTCGCCGCGGCCGTGGCCGAGCACGGGGTCGCCTCCGTCGTCTTCCTCACCCTGCGCTTCGCCGAGCCGACCGCCGGCTGGGTGGAGGAGCAGGCGGAGCGCACGGGCTGGTTCACCGCCGCCGCGCACTGGCTCGGCGCGGTCTTCCCGCCCGACGGCGAACCCAGCGCCTACGCGGACTCGCCCTGGCGCAAGGCCAAGGGCGGGCTGTGGGACGTGGGCCCGCACGCCCTGTCCGTACTCATCCCGGTCCTCGGCGACGTCACCGAGGTCAGCGCCACCCGCGGCCCCGCCGACGTGGTCCAGCTCGCCCTGCGCCACACCTCCGGCGCGGCCAGCACCGCCGTGCTCAGCCTCAGCTCCCCGCGCGCGGCCGCCGGGGTGGGGCTGGAACTGCGCGGGTCCGCCGGTGTCTTCGGCCTGCCGGACTGGGGCAACGTGCCGGGCGCCTACGGCCGCGCCCTGGACGCGCTCCTCACCTCGGCCCGCACCGGGGTGCCGGACGCACGGGGGGCGGAGTTCGGGGCCCGGCTGACGGAGATCCTGGCGGAGGCGGAGGCGCAACTGCCGGAGTGAGCCCGGGTCCAAGGCCGGGTCCAAGGCGGGGTTCGAGACGGTGTTCAAGGCCCGGTCCAAGGCCGGGTCCAAGGCCGGGTCCAAGGGGGCCCGCGTTCACTTGATGACCGCGTTCGCCGCGATGATGGCCAGCCCGATCGTGGCGTCGGCGACCCCGATGAGCAGCGCCGAGGCGAGCTTGTAGCCCACCCTGAGGGCCACGAAGGCGCCCCAGGCGAACAGCAGCGCGGTGTTCACGCCGAGCCCGACGGCCGTGACCGCGTGCGAGTCCCACTCGGCGAGTCCGGCGACGAGCAGGAGCAGGACCGTGGGCAGGGTGGCCGCGATCATGGGCCACTCGTTCCACAGCGCCCGCCCGAGGATCCGCCACCGGTGCCCGGCGGAGCCGGACTGATGGGTGCTCATGTGGTGCGAGTACCCGTGCGCGAGTCCGGCCGTGGCGGCGGTGACGAGCACCCAGCTGGCGTCGTAGAAGGGGGTGTACTCCCCGCCCTTCTGGTCGAGCGCGGCCAGCAGACCGGACGCGAGGACGGTGCCGTACACCCCGCCGAACATCCAGTCGGCGCCGCGCCGGGGCGGGGGGAGCGGAGGGATCGCGGACACCGGGAGGTCCGCCGGGGCGGGCGGCGGCGCCGGCGGCTCGCCGGGCAGGGTGGGCCGCGGGTGCTGCTGCTCGTTCACGATGGATCCTTTGGTGTGGTACGTCCCCTTTGTGATGGCCTCACCCTACGAGGCGCGGGATGGGGCCGGTGTGAAGGCTGCGACGGGGGTGGGGCCGCGACCCGCCGGGACGCGGCCCCACTCCGCCGGCCCAGCGGCGGAATACCGTGGATCGCGGGCGACTTGAACCCCGCATGGCAACTCTTGGACTCATCGGAAGCGGCAACATCGGAAGCACCCTCGCGCGGCTCGCCGTGGACGCGGGGCTGGACGTGGTCCTCAGCAATTCCAGGGGACCGGCGACGCTGGACGCCCTCGTCGCCGAGCTCGGCCCGCGGGCCCGGGCCGCCACCCCGGCCGAAGCGGCCGAGGCCGGCGACTGGGTCGTGGCCACCATCCCGCTCGGCAAATACCGCGAACTCCCCGCCGGGGCCTTGGCGGGCAAGGTCGTGCTCGACACGCTCAACTACTACCCGCAGCGGGACGGGATCTTCCCCGCCCTGGAGGCGGAGGAGACCACCACCAGCGGGCTCGTCCAGGAGCACCTGGCCGGGGCGCAGGTCGTCAAGGCGTTCAACAACATCTACTTCACGCACCTGCTCGCCCTCGCCCGCCCGGCCGGTTCCCCGGACCGCTCGGCCCTGCCGATCGCCGGCGAGGACCCGGCCGCCCGCGCGTCCGCCACCCGCCTGCTCGACCTGCTCGGCTACGACGCGGTCGACGTGGGCGGGCTCGCCGAGAGCTGGCGCTTCCAGCGCGACACGCCCGTGTACGTCCTTCCGTACGCCGAGGACCTGTCCCGCCCCGGGGGCATCGCCGAGGACCCGGGGGCCGTCGCCGACGCGGCGGCCGTCCGCGCGGCCCTGGCCGAGGCGGTCCGGCCGGCGGGCTCCGCCGGATGAGGATCCTGACGGTCGGCGCCGGAGCCGCGGGCGGCTACTTCGGTGCCCGGCTCGCCCGGGCGGGGCAGGACGTCACCTTCCTGGTGCGCCCCCGGCGGGCCGGGGCCCTGCGGGAACGCGGGCTGCGGGTGAGCGGGCCGGGGGAGGAGATCGTGCTCGACCCGAGGCTCGTCACCGCCGGAGAGCTGCAGGAGACGTACGACCTCGTCCTGCTGTCGGTGAAGTCCACCTCCCTCGAAGCGGCCGTACGCGACCTCGCGCCGGCGGTCGGTCCCGGAACGGCGATCCTGCCCCTGCTCAACGGCATGGCCCACCTCGACCGCCTCGCGGACCGGTTCGGGGACGCGGCGGTGCTCGGCGGCGTGGCCAAGGTGGTCACCACCCTGAACGAGCAGGGCGACATCCTCCGGATGGCCCCGCCCACCGTGGTGCTCACCGGCGAACGCGACGGCCGTCCCTCGGCGCGGGTGGACGCCGTCCGCGCCGTGCTGGCCGGGGCGGGGATCGACAGCCCCGAAGTGCCCGACATCATCGGCGCCATGTGGCACAAGTGGGTCTTCATCACCACCCTGGTGGCGGTGACCACCCTGGCGCGCGGAGCCGTCGGCGAGATCAACGCCGTGCCCGGCGGGACCGGGTTCGGCCGCGCGGTCCTCGCCGAGGCGGCCGCGGTGTCGGCCGCAGCCGGACACCCGGTGCCGGAGTCCGAATTCGACTTCACCGCGCGGACGCTGGCCACCCCGGACTCGTCGCTGACCCCGTCGCTGTACCGGGACCTGCTCGCCGGCCGTCCGACCGAGGTCGAGCACGTCTTCGGCGACCTGTCCGCCCGGGCCCGCGGCTTCGGCGTCCCCACCCCGCTCCTCGACGTCGCGGCGGTCCAGCTGAGGGTCCACGAACGGCGGGTGGCGGCGGGGGAGTAGGTGCGGGCGGCGGAGCGGGGCGGGGCCGGGGGCGACCGGACCGGGCGCGCCGCGCAGTGCGTGGACGGGGGCTTCGGCGGTCAGGCCGGCCGGCCCTGGGGGCCGGGCGTGCGGGAGAGGGCTTCGCGGACGGCCTCCTCGGAGCGGGCCACCACCGCGGTGCCGTCCTCGGCCGTGATGATCGGGCGCTGGATCAGCTTCGGGTGCGCCGCCAGGTGGCTGATCCAGGCCCCGCGGGCCCCTTCGGTCTCCTCGCGCGGCAGGTCCCGTACCCCGGTCTCCTTGGCCAGCGGGTCCGAGGTGCGGGTGATGTCCCAGGGCTCCAGGCCCAGTCGGCCCAGGACCTCGCGGATCTCGGCCTCGGAGGGCACGTCCTCCAGGTAGCGGCGGACGGTGTACTCGGCGCCCTCAGCGTCCAGCAGGGTCAGTGCGCTGCGGCACTTCGAGCAGGCGGGATTGATCCAGATCTCCATGCCCGGAAGCTTAGCGAGGCGGTGCCTGGCCAGGTCCTTTGTCAGTGGTCGCGGGTAAAATTCAAGGAGAAGGACAGGACGCCAACTTGCCTTTGGGAGGCTGTAGATGGCCACTGCCATGACCCTGCACACCATCGGGCCCGTCAAGAAGAAGCCGCTGCCGGCGGGGCTGCCCCGCGAGTGGTACGAGAGCCACAACCGGCGGCTGAAGGCCATGCGGCTGGCGATATCGCTGCTCGACTCCGGCACGTATGACGCTCAGCGCGCCACCAACCGCAAGATCCGCACGATGGCCGTCCGGACGGGCATCCGCCGGCCGTCGAACGTCACCTGCAAGATGGTCCGCTCCTTCATACGCGACGCCGGGTAGGCGGGGCGGGCGGAGGCGGGCCGACCTGGAGCGAGGCGGGGGCCTCGATCTGCTGGTGCCGGGCCGAGCCCGGTTCCGCCGCCGCCTCCTTCCCGGCGAGGCCGAGCACGATCGAGCCGGTGATCAGGGCGACGGCTCCGGCCGCCGCGATGACCGCCGTGATCCGCTGGTTGTGCTTGTACGGTGCGCGCATCGAATGGGCCTCGGTTTCCGTGCTCGAAGGGCTGGAAGGCCCGAGCAAAACATGGAAATCGAGCCAAACGGGCGGTTGTCTGCGTTTGTCGCCGTTTGGTCATGCGATCAGTACGGCGTGGTCATCCCACGCCGGAGCCGGACGTCTTCCCGCCCGGCTCCGGCTCCGGCTCCGGTTCCAGGGACAGCACCAGCAGGGCCACGTCGTCGCGCGGCCCGCCCCCGGTGAAGGACCTCAAGTCCCGCCACACCGCCGGGGCCAGCCCGGCCGGATCGGTCGCCAGTACGGGCACCCGCGCGGCCAGCGGGTAGAAGTTCCCCGCCGCGTCGCGGGCTTCCGTGACCCCGTCCGTGTACATGACCAGCCGGTCCCCGGCCACGACCCGCAGCTCGGCCGGGGCCGCCGGGGTGGGACCGGCCAGGCCCAGGCCCAGCGGGGGCCCCGGCTCCACGTCGACCTCCGAGACCGTGAAACCCCGGAGCAGCAGGGGCGGGGGATGCCCGCACGACACGATGCGCACGAGGTCCAGCCCGGGCGGGAACTCCAGCAGCACCGCCGTCGCGAAGAGCTCCGCGTGCGCCACCGACTCGGCCGCCGAGTCCGCCAGCAGCCGCCGGTCCAGCCGGGCCGCCACCGTGGTGAGTTCCGCGTCGTCGAGCACCCCCTCGCGGAAGGCGCCGAGCAGCGAGGCCACGGTGCCGACGGCGGCCAGGCCGTGGC
Source organism: Streptomyces sp. NPDC002104 (assembly GCF_053593795.1). Taxonomy (NCBI): domain Bacteria; kingdom Bacillati; phylum Actinomycetota; class Actinomycetes; order Kitasatosporales; family Streptomycetaceae; genus Streptomyces; species Streptomyces sp. NPDC002104. The sequence goes on from NZ_JBSFDF010000020.1 coordinate 62,118, forward strand.
CCTGGACGTCACCGATCAGCGCGCGCACACCGTAGGCGCCGACCCGTACGTCGTACAGGTCGCCGCCGACCAGGGTCCCGTGCTGGGCGGCCCGGTACAGGCCCGCGCAGCCGACCGGGCCAACCCGCTCGGGGACCGGTGGCAGCACCGCGAGCTGCGCCGCCTCCGCGACGGTGCGCACGCTCACCAGCTGGGCGTCGCGGCGTTTTCGGACCCAGGCGACCACCACGCTGAGCAGCCCGATCGCCGCGACGGTCGCGAGGTCGGAGCCCTGGGCGTGGGCGATCCCGAGCGTGGGCAGGCCGATGAGGACCAGCACCACGGCGGCGAAGACGGCCGTCCCGGCGGCCCCGTAGGCGAAGGCGGCCACCGGAGGGAGGCCGGCCAGGAAGTAGCCCAGCTCCACGTCGCCCGGGGTGATGCGCTGGACCAGCACCAGCACCACGAGGGCCACCGCGGGCGCGAGGCGGGCCCAGCGCGGCGGCGGCGCCCCGCGCGGCCAGCCCGGCTCCTCGCGTCGGCGTCTCACTCCTCCACCCTCGTCCCGGCGCCGGAGGCGCGCACGCCGGGTGGCTCCTTCCGGCGGCGCCCGCGACAGTGGGGGCGTGACGGAAACGGATGGCGCGGCGGGGCAGAGCGCGGCGATGAGCACACGGCTGAACTGGCTGCGGGCCGGGGTGCTCGGCGCGAACGACGGGATCATCTCCACGGCGGGCCTGGTCGTCGGCGTCGCCGGGGCCACGACCTCGCGCACGGCGATCCTGGCGGCGGGCGTCGCCGGGCTGCTGGCGGGCGCGCTGTCGATGGCGGCGGGGGAGTACGTGTCGGTCAGCTCCCAGCGGGACTCGGAGAAGGCGGCGCTGGACCTGGAACGGCGGGAGCTGGCGGAGTCGCCGGAGGAGGAGCTGGACGAACTGACGGGGCTGCTGGTCGGCAGGGGGCTGAGCGAGGCGGTGGCCCGGGAGGCGGCGGAGCAGCTGACGGAGCGGGACGCCCTGCGGGCGCACGCCCGGGTGGAGCTGGGGATCAACCCCGACGAGCTGGCCAACCCCTGGCACGCGGCGGCGGCGAGCCTGGTGGCGTTCACGGTCGGGGCGCTGCTGCCGCTGCTGGCGATCGTCCTGCCGGGGGCGTCCCAGCGGGTCCCGGTGACCGTGATCGCGGTCCTCCTCTCCCTGACCCTGTGCGGGGTGCTCAGCGCCCGCCTGGGCGGGGCGCCCGCTCCCCGGGCCATCCTGCGCAACGTCACCGGCGGCGCCCTGGCCATGGCGGTCACCTACGCGGTGGGCACCTGGCTGGGCACGGCGACCTGACACCCCGGCGACCTGACAACTCCGGCGACCTGACACCCCGGCCTCCGGCCGTCCGGGCCGGGTGCACCCCGTAGGGGCGGGACCGCTGCCAAGATGGGGGCATGCGTATCGCGGTCACAGGGGCCACAGGACTCATCGGCAGCGCCCTCGGGCGGTCACTGAAGGCCGACGGGCACGAGCTCGTCCGGTTCGTGCGGCGGGAGCCGGCCGGGCCGGACGAGGCGCGGTGGGACCCCGCGCGGGGGTACGTGGACCCGGCCGGGCTCGCCGGATGCGACGCCGTCGTGCATCTCGCCGGGGCCGGCGTGGGGGACCACCGCTGGACGGACGCCTACAAGCGGGAGATCCGCGACAGCCGGGTCAAGGGCACGGCCGCCATCGCCGCGGCCGTCGCGGCCATGGACGAGCCGCCCGCCACGCTCGTCAGCGGATCCGCCATCGGGTACTACGGCGACACCGGCGACCGGACCGTCGACGAGGACGCCCCGGCGGGGGAGGGGTTCCTCCCCGAGGTCTGCGTCGCGTGGGAGGCCGCCGCCGCGCCCGCCCGGGACGCCGGGATCCGGACCGTGTTCGCCCGTACCGGACTGGTCGTCGCCGCCGAGGGCGGGGCCTGGGGCAAGCTGTTCCCGATCTTCAAGGCCGGCATCGGCGGCCGCCTCGGCAACGGCCGCCAGTACTGGTCGCACATCGCGATGCACGACGAGATCGCCGCGCTGCGCCACATCCTCGACACGCCCGCCCTGACCGGACCGGTGAACCTGACCGCCCCCGAGCCCCTGACCAACCGCGAGGTCACCGCCGCGATGGGCCGGGTCCTGCACCGCCCGGCGGTGTTCGCCGTGCCGGCGCCGGTCATGCGCGCGGTGCTCGGGGAGTTCGCCCAGGACGTGCTGGGCAGTCAGCGGGTGCGTCCGGCCCGGCTGCTGGAATCCGGGTTCGTCTTCCGCTACCCCGGGATCGAGGAGTCGATCAGGGCAGCACTGGAGGCCTGAAACACCCCGGACCCGCGCGGCCGGAAAGCCCCGGAGCCCCGGAGCTCCGGGGGAGCGCCCCGGCGCACGGGTGCGACCGCTCGTGAGCCGAATGCGACCGTCGTGCGACCGGAGTTGACCGCATCACCCGTAATGGTCCGACCAACTCGGGTTCCGCTGGACTCCGTTGGGGGAAGGAGGATCCCCACACAGCCGGGCCGACCTCGGGGAGGGGCACGTGCTCAACAGCGCCAGCGCACACGCACACCATGCGGACGTGGTCATCGTGGGAGCCGGAGTCTCCGGACTCGCGGCAGCGCACCACCTGATCGCGGCCGGAGTCACGGTCATCGTCCTGGAGGCCGCGGACGACGCCGGCGGCCGGATGGCCACCGAGACCGTGGACGGCTTCCGGCTCGACCGGATCGGCCAGCTCCTGAACACCGCCTACACCGAACCGGCCCGCACCCCGGGCCTGGAAGGCCTGGTCCTCAAGCCCTTCGCGCCCGGCGCCCTCGTCCACGGCGAGGGCAGGACCCTGCGCGCCGGGGCCCTCACCCCCGCCCGCGCCCTGGCCAGCGGCTCCCTCGACCAGGCCCGGATCGGCGCGGCCCTCGGCCGCCTCGCCGCCCTGCCCGAGGAACGCCTCCTGACCCGCCCCGAGCGCACCGCACACGCCGCCCTGAGCTCCCGGAGCCTCGGTACGACGCTGCGCCCGCTCCTCGCCGCGCTCCTGCGCGACCCCGCGCTCACCACCTCCAGCCGCGTCGCCGACCTGGCCCTGCGCACCTTCGCGCGCGGCCGCCTCGCCGTGCCCGAGGGCGGCGCCGCCACCCTGCCGGCCCTGCTCGCCGCCGGACTGCCGCCCGGCACCGTACGCACCGGGGTCCGGGTCCGCTCGGTGGCCACCAACCTGGTCACCACCGAGGAACACGGCGACTTCAGCGGCCGCTCCGCGGTCCTGGCCACCGGCGCGCGGGCCGCCGCCGACCTGCTCCCGGGCCTGCGCGTGCCCGCCTTCCACCAGGTGACCGTGATGCACCACGCCACCACCACCCCGCTCCCCTGGGACGGCTCGCTGCTCGTGGACGGCGACCCGGACTGGCCCGTCGCCCACACCGCCGTGATGAGCGCCGTCGACCCGACGCGCGCCCCCGCCGGCCGCAGCCTGGTCACCACCACCGTGCTCGGCCCGCCACCGCCCACCCGCACGGTCGCCTCGCGCCTCGCGCGGCTCTACGAGACCGCGACCCGGGACTGGGAACTGCTCACCGTCCACCACACCCCCGAGGCCGTCCCCGCCATGCCGCCGCCGCAGGACACCCGGCGCACCGTCCGGGTCCTGGCCGGGCTGTACGTGTGCGGCGACCACCGGGACACCAACACCGTCGAGGGGGCCCTGCGCTCGGCCCGCCGCGCCGCCGCCGCCGTCCTGCGCGACTTCGGCATCCCCGTCCCCGCCGCCCCGCAGGCCGCCCTCCCGGTGGCGGCCTGAGCCAACCACCCACCCCGGCCCGGCGGGGCCGACCCGACCCCGCCGGGCAAAGACCAGCCCCACCGGGCAAAGACCAGCCCCACCGGCGTGTGAGGCGCGGGGTCCGGGGCGGAGCCCCGGGAACGGACCCGCGGGGAACCACGGCGCAGCCACCCCACCCGGCCCCGGGGGCGGCCCCGGAACCCAGGCCGACCCGCAGGGTCAGGACAAGGCGGCCACCCGGTCCCGGTAGCCCCGCACCGCGGACGCGTCCCGGTACGGCTCCAGCCGCCGCTCGAAGTCCCGTACGTACTCCACCGCCCGCACCGACCGCATCTCCATCGCCTGCTGCGCCGCCTCCGCCCCCAGCGCGCACGCCTGGTCCAGCTCGCCCAGCCCCAGCCGCGCCGTGGCCAGCACCACCCGGCAGAACAGCCGCGAGCGCGCGTACGAGGGCGCCCGCAGCTGCAGGGACCGCTCCGCGTGCTGCGCCGAGGCCCGGTACTGCTGCAGGTCCCGGTGGCAGTGCCCGAACTCGTCCGCGAGCTGCGCCTCGTCGTAGTCGCGCGCCCAGTGCGGTACGTCGTCCCCCGGCCGGGCCGCGCCCAGCGCCCGCTCGGCCCGCACCAGCGAGGCCGTCGAGGCCCTGACCTCGCCGAGCACCGCGTGCCCCCGCGCCTCCGCCGAGTGCAGCAGCGCCTGCACCACCGGCGGCGGCCCGGAGCCCACGCCCTGCTGGGCCACCCGGGCCAGCTGCACCGCCTCCCGGCCGTGCCCGAGGTAGACCGCCTGCCGGCTCATGGTGATCAGCACGTACGCCCCGTACGGCCGGTCCCCGGCGGCCTGCGCCAGGCGCAGCGCCTGGACGAAGTACCGCTGGGCGAGCCCGTGCGCGGCGATGTCGTACGAGGTCCAGCCCGCGAGCCGGGTCAGATCGGCGGCGGCGGAGAACAGCCGGCGCCCGGTGGTCTCCCCGTAGGTGCCGCGGAGCATCGGCTCGGCCTCGTGCTCCAGGTACCGCACCAGGGCCTGGCGGGCATGGCCGCCGCCGTAGGCGTGGTCGAGGGTGCGGAACAGCTCGCCCACCGATCTGAGCGCGGCGATGTCACCGCCCGTCACCCGCTGCCCGGGACCGCGGTCGATCTGCCGTTGCCGGGGCACCGAGGCCCGGCCGGGCACGGGACGGCCCGGGTCGAGGCGGTTCGGGTCGAGACGGCCCTGATCGAGGCGGCTCAGCTCCGGCCGGCCCTGCTCGGGCACGCGCGGGGCGGCCTGCTCCGCGCCCCGGGCCACCCGTTCGTCGGCGCGGCCGATCAGCCAGTCCCGGCTGGGCACCACCAGCCCGGCCGGGGTGAAGGCGATCTTGCGCAGCTCGGCGTGCGAACCGGAGTCCTTGCGCCACAGCCCGCTCGCGATGTCGACGGCCTCCTCGGGGGTGGCCGCGAACTCCAGCCCCGCGTACACCGGGGCGCATGCGTCCAGCCCCAGGTCCTGGGCCGAGAGCCGGCGCCCCAGGCGCCGGGTGAACACCTCCGCGATCAGCGCCGGCGTGGTGCCGCGCGGCTGCTGCCCGCGCAGCCAGCGGGTCACGGAGGTCTTGTCGTACCGCAGATCGAGACCGTGCTCCAGGCCGAGCTGGTCGACACGGCGGGCGAGCCCGGCGTTGGAGAACCCGGCCTCGGCGATCAGCGCCGAGAGCTGCCGGTTGGGGACACGCTGGGCAGGTCGTTCCGTCATCGGCTCCACGGTCTCCTGACGTGACGGACCGGAGTCCCGGCCCTGTGAACGGCGTGAATGTAGCGGCGAACCTCGCCCGTACCGCCCTCTCTGTCCCACATTCATCCGATCGTGTGCAGAACCGGTGGGTCTCTTTACGGACCGACCCCCTCCACCCGCGTACGCTGCGCCCCATGACCCGCCGGCCCACCGGGGAGCCTCACCCCGGCAGCTGCGAGCGCCCCGGAGGCGACGGCAGCCACGCAGCGTCCGCGCCGCCGCCGCACGTGTCCGAGCCGGCCGCTCCCGAGCTCACCGAGGCGGAGTGCCGGCGGTGCGGGACCTACATCGCGGGTCTCGACGGGCGCTACGCGTGCGGGGTCTGCGGCTGGGTGAACGACCACACCGAAGGGCACCGCCGGCTGCCGCGGGCGGACGAGGACCCGGACCGGCCGCCGGCGGGCCGCAGGCGCCCGAAGCAGCTCCCCGGTCCCTTCGGCCCCCTCGGCCCCCCCGATCCCGGGCCCTTCGCGGTGTCCGGGACGGGCGGCTGACAGGGCCCGCGGGGGCCGCCGTACCCTTGCTTGGTGCGATAGGTGCACACAGCAAGTTCGTCGGCAGGTTCAACGAGGAGGCGCCGCGGTGGCTGAGCTTGGGTTTGTCCGCATGGGCTTCGGCCCGGAGGCCGTGGAGTACACGGTGGCCTGGGAAGAGCAGCGCCGGGTCCACGCGGCCCGCTTCGCGGACGAGATCGAGGACACCTGCCTGCTGCTGGAGCACCAGCCGGTCTACACGGCCGGCCGGCGCACCGCCGACAACGAGCGCCCCCTCGACGGCACGCCCGTCGTGGACGTGGACCGCGGCGGCAAGATCACCTGGCACGGCCCGGGCCAGCTGGTCGGCTACCCGATCATGAAGCTGCCCCGCCCCGTGGACGTGGTCGCCCACGTCCGCCGCCTGGAGGACGCGCTGATCCGCACGGCCGCCGAGTTCGGCCTGGAGACCACCCGCGTCGAGGGACGCAGCGGGGTCTGGGTGCTCGGCGACCCGGTGGAGGAGCGCCCGAAGATCGGCGGCCTCTCGCTGGACTTCGACCCGCGGCTCAACGACGAGGAGTTCGACCCGAGGCTCAACGGCCCCGAGTACGCCCCGTCCAACGCCGGCCAGCGCCGCGAGGACCGCAAGCTCGCCGCCATCGGCATCCGCGTCGCCAAGGGCGTCACCATGCACGGCTTCGCGCTCAACGTGAACCCGGACAGCACCTGGTTCGACCGGATCATCCCCTGCGGGATCCGCGACGCCGGTGTGACCTCGCTCTCCTACGAGCTGGGCCGCGAGGTCACCGTCGCCGACGTGCTGCCGGTGATCGAACGGCACCTGAAGGACGTCCTGGAGCAGGCCGAGATGCGCCCCAGGGAGATAGAGCCCGCCGCGGGCTGACCCCGGCGGGACGCCGGGGAATGGGTCGGGCCGCCCGCAGGTTGGCCGACGTAAGAGCGTATGAAATTACGGGCGTACCCTGGTGGGCGCCGAAGAATCGAAGTCACAGGGAGCCGGTCGTGTCCGCAGTCGCACCCGACGGACGCAAGATGCTGCGCCTAGAGGTCCGTAACGCCCAGACGCCCATCGAGCGCAAGCCCGAGTGGATCAAGACGCGGGCCAAAATGGGTCCCGAGTACACCAAGATGCAGGCCCTGGTGAAGGGCGAAGGACTGCACACGGTGTGCCAGGAAGCCGGCTGTCCGAACATCTACGAATGCTGGGAGGACCGCGAGGCCACCTTCCTCATCGGTGGCGACCAGTGCACCCGGCGCTGCGACTTCTGCCAGATCGACACGGGCAAGCCCGAGGCGCTGGACCGCGACGAGCCCCGCCGCGTCGGCGAGTCCGTCGTCACCATGGACCTGAACTACGCCACCATCACGGGCGTCGCGCGCGACGACCTGGCGGACGGCGGAGCCTGGCTCTACGCGGAGACCGTGCGCCAGATCCACCAGCAGACGGCGGGCCGCGCGAGCGGTCAGACCAAGGTCGAGCTGCTCGCCCCGGACTTCAACGCGGTCCCGGAGCTGCTGGAGGAGGTCTTCGCCTCCCGCCCCGAGGTCTTCGCCCACAACATCGAGACGGTGCCGCGCATCTTCAAGCGCATCCGCCCCGGCTTCCGCTACGAGCGCTCCCTCGACGTGATCCGGCAGGCCCGCGCCTACGGCCTCATCACCAAGTCCAACCTGATCCTGGGCATGGGTGAGGAGCGCGAGGAGGTCTCCGAGGCGCTGAAGGACCTCCACGAGGCGGGCTGCGAGCTCATCACCATCACCCAGTACCTGCGCCCCTCGCCGCGGCACCACCCCGTCGAGCGCTGGGTGAAGCCGGCCGAGTTCGTGGAGCTGGCGAAGGAGGCCGAGGAGATCGGCTTCTCCGGAGTCATGTCCGGCCCGCTGGTCCGCTCCTCGTACCGCGCCGGGCGTCTGTACCAGCAGGCGATGGAGAAGCGCAGCGGAGCCGTGGCGTAGGTCGTGACCGTCTGGGCGACGCACGAGTGACTCCCGAGTCGCATGGTGCGTGAGGTATGTGAACTCGCGCACAAAGTCTTACTTACGGGTAACCCCGCACCGATGCGGCCCCTAGGCTTTCTCTAGCGAGAGACCTGGTGGGCCGCATCAAGGTTTCATCACTGTTTGACCAGTCGGTCATGCCCTGGTAACACCAGTCAGTGACGATTGTTCGACGCACCGCACACACGCTTGGCCACCCCCGACGTGAGCACCGTGAAAGGGTCGACACCATGCAGGCCGCGCCCGTACGCGCCATCGCCATCCCGTCCCTCACCGACGCCGTCCGCGGCCTGGAGTCGCTGCTCATGAGCGGCGCCCGCCGGAACGCCTGGACGGCCGTCCTCGAAGACCGCCGCAGGGCCCAGGACCGGGTCGAAACCGAGCACGTACTCGAGGCCGCGGCGACCCGGACCGAGAAGGCCACGTAAACTTCGCTGCATGGCGAGGAAGTCAAACGCAGAGACTGCTGCGAACCCCGGGCGACTGAAGCAGATCGCCCTGACGTACAAGATGACGCGCAAGGCCGACCCGAAGGTCGGTCTGATCGTCGCGGGCGTGGGAATCGTCACCTTTGGTGTGTTCCTTGCGATCGGCTTCCTGATCGGCCACCCGGTCTACCTGGGCATCCTGGGCTTCCTGGTGGCGTTCCTGGCGATGGCGATCATCTTCGGACGGCGGGCCGAGACGGCCGCCTTCGGGCAGATGGAGGGACAGCCGGGCGCGGCCGCGGCCGTACTGGACAACGTGGGCAGGGGCTGGACCACCACCCCCGCCGTCGCGATGAGCAAGCAGCAGGACATCGTCCACCGTGCCGTGGGCAAGGCTGGCGTGGTCCTGATCGCCGAGGGCAACCCGAACCGGGTGAAGCCGATGCTCGCGAACGAGAAGAAGAAGCTGGCCCGGATCATGCCCGACATCCCGGTCCACACCTTCATCGTGGGCAAGGGCGAGGGCGAGGTGCCGCTCAAGAAGGTCCGTACGACCCTGATGAAGCTCCCCCGCGTGCTCTCCGGACCCCAGATCACCCAGGTCAACGACAAGCTGCGGGCCATGGGCGACTTGCTGAGCAACATGCCGATCCCGAAGGGCCCGATGCCCAAGGGGATGCGCATGCCGCGCGGCGGAAAGATGCGCTGATCCGCTTTTCGTATACGAGATGTGCGACAACGTGCGGCAACGTGCGACACAGAGGGGCGCCCCGGACCGATGGCCCGGGGCGCCCCTCTGTGTTCTGCGCGCGTTCCGCGTGCGCTTCGCGTGCTCCGTCTCAGATCCTGACCTGTACGGCGCGGCTGAGGCGGTCGTGCAGCCCGCGGCCGTCGCGGTCCCAGACGAGGGCCGGGATCAGCAGGGCCAGGAGGGCGGTACGGAGCACCACGCGGCCGAACCCGAGCCGGCCGCCGTCCTGCGAGACCACCCGGAGGCCCAGGATCCGCTTCCCGGGGGTAAAGCCCACGGTGCCGACCGTCAGGATCACCAGGGCGACGAACACGGCCAGCGTCCAGTTCCCCGAGTCGTTCCAGTCACGGCCCGTGATCAGGCCGTACGCGATGAGCTGGCAGCCCAGCCAGTCGATGGCCACGGCGCCCAGCCGGCGGCCGAAACGGGCCACGGAGCCGCTCCCGTGCTGCGGCAGGCCGAGCTGCTTGCCGGGGTAACCGAAGTCGGCACCCATCTCCTCGGCGGCCTCGCGGGGGCCGGAGAGCCAGGATCCGATTGCTTGCCTCTTGTCCACGCCAACACGGTACCCGTGCCGTCGGGCGCCCTTCCGGCGGGACCCTGGTTAACTTGTGCGAAACAAATGGGTCATGCTTGAGAAACCCCGTCTGCTTATGGTCGGGTCAGCGTGCGGCACCGCACTGACGCACCACTAGCTATAAAACCCGCCCCTGCCCCGGGGCCGGGAGTAGGAGGAGTTGGATGTTCAAGAACGCCGACGAAGTGACGCAGTACATCCAGGAGAACGACGTCAAGTTCGTTGACGTCCGCTTCTGCGACCTGCCTGGTGTGATGCAGCACTTCACCATTCCGGGGCGGGCGTTCGACCCGAACGAGGAGCTGGCCTTCGACGGCTCCTCGATCCGCGGCTTCCAGGCGATCCACGAGTCCGACATGGCGCTGCGCGCCGACATCACCACCGCGCGCCTGGACCCGTTCCGCAAGGACAAGACGCTCAACATCAACTTCTTCATCCACGACCCGATCACGGGCGAGGCCTACAGCCGCGACCCGCGCAACGTCGCGAAGAAGGCCGAGGCGTACCTGGCCTCCACCGGCATCGCCGACACCGCGTACTTCGGCCCCGAGGCCGAGTTCTACGTGTTCGACAGCGTGCGCTTCGCGACCACCGCGAACGAGAGCTTCTACCACATCGACTCCGAGGCCGGTGCCTGGAACACGGGCTCCGAGGAGAACAACCGTGGTTACAAGGTCCGCTACAAGGGTGGTTACTTCCCCGTAGCCCCGGTCGACCACTTCGCCGACCTGCGCGCCGAGATCTCCCTCGAGCTGGACGCCCAGGGCCTCCAGGTCGAGCGTCAGCACCACGAGGTCGGCACCGGCGGCCAGGCCGAGATCAACTACAAGTTCAACACGCTGCTCGCCGCGGCCGACGACCTGATGCTCTTCAAGTACATCGTGAAGAACGTCGCGTGGAAGAACGGCAAGACCGCGACCTTCATGCCGAAGCCGATCTTCGGCGACAACGGCTCGGGCATGCACGTGCACCAGTCGCTGTGGGCGAACGGCGACCCGCTGTTCTACGACGAGGCCGGCTACGCGGGCCTCTCGGACACCGCCCGCTACTACATCGGCGGCATCCTCAAGCACGCCCCGTCGCTGCTGGCGTTCACCAACCCGACGGTGAACTCCTACCACCGCCTGGTCCCGGGCTTCGAGGCGCCGGTCAACATGGTGTACTCGCAGCGCAACCGCTCCGCCGCGATGCGCATCCCGATCACGGGCTCGAACCCGAAGGCCAAGCGCGTCGAGTTCCGCGCCCCGGACCCGTCCTCGAACCCGTACCTGGCGTTCGCGGCCCTGCTCCTCGCGGGCCTCGACGGTGTGAAGAACAAGATCGAGCCGATGGAGCCGATCGACAAGGACCTCTACGAGCTCTCCCCGGACGAGCACGCGAGCGTCCCGCAGGTCCCGACCAGCCTCGAGGACGTCCTCAAGGCCCTGGAGGAGGACCACGAGTACCTCCTGGCCGGCGGTGTCTTCACCCCCGACCTGATCGAGACCTGGATCGACTACAAGCGCACCCACGAGATCGCCCCGATCGCGCAGCGCCCGCACCCGCACGAGTTCGAGCTCTACTTCGACCTCTAAGCCGTGCCCGGGTCGTGCTGACGCACTGATCGCCAGGAGCCCCGTACCCCTTCCCGGAGAGGTACGGGGCTCCGGCCATTTCGCCTCCGCGTCCTACAGGGGCTCCGCCAACCCGTCCACGAGGGGCATCAGGCGGCGGAGGTCGATGCTCGCGGCGAGGAGGGCCTGGCTCGCCTCGTCGGCCTCCTCGCGGCTCAGCGGGTAGGACCCGGTTCCGGACGCGGCCGCGGCCACCAGCCGGTTCGTCCGCTCCTCCAGCGCCTTGGCATCCGTCACGAGCCGGCGTACCTGCGCCATGAACCCGAGGGCGCCGCCGGCATCTGCCGACGCACCAGTGGGCTCCTGCCCGTCTCCGGCACCGGCGTCCGCCGTGGTCTCCCGGGCGGGGAGGGCGGTGGGCACGGCCCCTGGACCCGCCGGTCCTGACCCGCTCGCCGCGGACGGGTGACCCGGTCCGGACGGGCTGGTCGTGGGGGTGTCCGGTGCGGAGGTGTCCGTGAACAGGCTGTCGTCCGCTTCATCCTCGGGGGGAGCGGACCGGGTCGTCGACCCGCGACGAGGGGCCGGAGTGCGTGTCCGTGAGCCGCCGGACTCCTTGGGGAACTCGCGGTTGAACCAGGCCCGGGTCATCGGTTCGATGAGGGGCTCGCCGGTAACCCCGACCTTGCGCGGCTTGCGGTCCCCGTCGTCCATCGCGGAAGCGAGCTCACGCAGGACACCCACCGCCATAGCGGGCTTGCTACGCATCGCGTTCAGGCTGTTGCGTACTGTCCGGCGGACCCGGCTGGCCTTGACCCCGTCGTCATCGGTCTGCTGGCCATTGAGCGAGCCCCGGTCGGCGTCGATGATGTCGAAGGCCGCGAGCCAGTGGGCGGCGCGGTAGGCGATCAGTTCCTCGAACGCTTCGGCGTCAGTGTCGGCAGCATGGAGCAGTTCCCGCAGCGGTCGTCCCGAGGGCTTGAGCCCCTCCCGGATCTCCCCCAGTTGGAACACCTCACCGATGCGGGGGTTCCACGGGAGGGGGTAGCTTTCGGAGGTCATGGCCGACCAGGCGCGCGCCCGCCGGTTGACCTCAGCAGCGTTCAGCTGTGACGGAGGCGACTCACTCAGCGCTCGTCTGATCAGGAGTTGCTTACGGCGGTCCTGAGGGAACAGCTCCCCGAGGAGGCGCATCGAACGAATGTCCCTCAATTCGCTGATGCTTTCGATCTCAGCGTTCTCCGGCAAGTCAGTGACCGGTGCCGTGCCGGACAGGACCTCAGCGGTCTTCTCGTCGAGCACGCCTTGGGCGGCGTAGAAGCCGAGCACGCTGCGCCCGAGGGCGCGCCCGCGGTCGTTCGGCGTGAACTCCAGGGGTGGATGCACGTGGTCGTGCCGGTTGCTCATCTGTGCGATCCGGTACAGCCGGCGCGGAGTGGGGCATCCGATGACAAGGTGTGCTTCCACGACGGCCACCCGCTTGGCCCGGAACGCCCGAGATGTCGCCTCAAGTTCGAGTTCGGGCGCGTCGGCCTCTGCTTTGGCGAGTTCCTCGTTCAGCAGTCCGGAAAGCCGGGGGAGCCACTCGTTGGCATCAAAGATGATCCGCTCGCCTTCGCCTCCGATCTTCCATGCGGAGACCCCGGTGACTACCTCGGCGGACGTGACCCCGAAGATTTCATGTCGCTGTTTTGTGCGATTGTTGCCCCGGACTGCCATCCACTGCCAGTGGGCCTGTGGGTGGAGGGGGTTTCCGTCACGGTCCTGGAGTGCGTCTTCCTGGATCCTGACATGCTGGGCGATGTAAAGGCCAGGCTCCTTCTGGCCGTTGAGAATGAGGTCTTCTTGTAGGTTAAAAGTTCGATGCCCGTCCTTTTTCGTCAGGACCATGGCCGCATTGTCGAGATTGTCGATGAGGGATTCCCTGCTGTCCGCCACGGTCTCGACCGCCGCGAAGGCCTTCTCCCGGCCATCCTCGGTGATCCTGACCAGGGGGGCGACCCGCGGGAGTGCACGATGGCCCTCCTTGAGCGTTGCCGGGTTGGCGGCCGAATGCCATTCCGAACTGATGCGTTCGTTGTGCTCCCAGACGCTTCCTCCGACGCCGTGCATCCGTACGACGACGGCTAGCATCTCCCCGGAATCCGAGTGCAGGTGCCGGAGCGCTCCGTCCCTGATGATCCGCCCCCCGGCTCCGGTGGGTCCGGTCAGAGTGTCTCCTGGCCTCACGAGGAACGGGGCCATGTTCTCCAGTGCTTCGCGCGGAACGTTCACGCCTGGGGTGGCCAGGACGGCATCAACCCACTCCGCCTGCTCATCCGGCGTGGGCGGCATCAGGAACGGACCTCGCTGGAACGGTTCAGGATCTGTATCTGAGCTCACGACATTCCCTTATGCTTCGACTTGGCCCGCCGGGAGACAGGATGCGGCAGCAGGTAGGGATCTTGGGGCGGAATCGTAGACTTGATCAGGAACGATCAGGAAGCGACCCTGGGGTATCAATAGGCGGCAGATCGAATCTTGGGATTCTGGATAGGCCGTTCGTGATGGCAGAGTTAGAAAAACTAATCACGATCCCGCCTGCACGGGCAGACCCCTCCGAAAGCCGAGTATCGGACATTATGAGTACCTCCTCGAACGGCATTCCGGTCTACGCCTGGCTGATCATTGCCGCGCTCGCCTCGGCCACCGTCGCGCTGGTCTGCGCCTTGATTGAACTTGGGCTGGGGGCGAACGCCCGGGACGTGGCGGGTACGGGAGGGGCCGTATTCCTGGCCGGTATGGCCATCGGCATCTCGGTCATCGGTCTGCTGCGCCGCTGAAGGGCGACCGGATCGGGGGGCCGCCCTGTCGCGGCTCTCTCAACTCCCTTCCCTCGTACCGGAGACGGGCAGTGGTGCGGCTGCTTCTGCGGCTAGCTTCGGGGGATGGACGACACCTGGAAGACCATCGGGGCGCTCGTGGCCCGGTTCGACGCGTACGACCGGGAGCGCGGGGTGGCGCGCGAGGAGAGCCTGATGCTGCAGATCCTGAAGATCGGGGAGGAGTTCGGGGAGGCCGCGCAGGCCGTCATCGGGGCCAGGGGGACCAACCCGCGCAAGGGGGACTCGCACACCTGGGGCGATGTGGAGGCCGAGGTGGCCGATGTCATCGTCACGGCGATGGTCGCGCTGGCCCGGATGCGGCCCGACGCGCCGGCCTTCTTCGCGGAGCACCTGAGGGAGAAGTCCGCGCGGTTCCTGTGACGGGAGCCCCGGGCGGGCTTAGCGCAGCAGGGGCATCGCGCCCGTGAGGTCGCGCAGGCAGCGGACCGCGAGTTCCGCGGGGGAGCCGGGGCCCGCGGGCGGGGTGTCCGTGGTGGACCAGAGTTCCAGGGCGATGCGGATCGCGTCCGTGGCGGCCGCCGCGAGGAGGCGTACGGCGAGGGGCTCGGCGTCCGGGCCTGCGAGCCGGGCGACCACCGGGACCAGGCGCTCCTCGGAGTCCTGGTTGACCCGGTACCAGACGGCCCGCAGGGCCTCGTCGGTGGTGGCGGCGCGCAGCAGGCCGCGGGTGACCTCCAGGCCCTCGTCGAGCGCCTGGGGGTCCGTGAGGGAGCGCGTGACGGCGCGCTCCAGGGCCTCGGTGAGCGGAGTGCCGGGGTCCTCCTCGGCGATCAGCGCGCGCCAGGCGTCGCCGCCGACCGCGAGCAGCGGGCCGACGGCCTCCTGCTTGTTGCGGAAGTAGCGGTAGAACGTGCGCAGGGCCACGCCCGCCCGGTGGGCGATGTCCTCGGCGGTGGTGCCGTCGGGGCCGTGCTCGGCGAAGAGCGCGCAGGCCGCGCGGGCGATGTCGAGCTGGGTGGCCGCCTTGCGGCGCTCGTTCAGCGACTGGGCTCCGGGGCCGGCCTGGGGAGAGTACGGGCGTGGGGATCTCACGGGGGAAGGATACCCCGGCCGGGAGAGGCAAATGCACGTTTTGACACGCTGGCAAAACGTGTCATCACGGGAGTACGCTCCTTCCCATGAACCGTTACGAAGGACGACGCGTCCTCATCACCGGCGGCGGCTCCGGCATCGGCCAGGCCGCCGTCCACCGCATCCTCTCCGAGGGCGGCCGGGTCCACACCGTGGACGTCAACGAAGCCGGCCTCAAGGCCACCGCCGACCGCGCGGCCGCCGACGGGCACGCCGACCGCCTCACCACCGCGGTCCTCGACATATCCGACGAGGCCGCCGTCAAGCTGGGCATCGCCGCCGCCGTCGACGCCCTCACCGGCATCGACGTCCTGGTCAACGCCGCGGGCATCCTGCGTTCCTCGCACACCCATGCGACCACGCTGGAATTCTGGAACAAGATCATCGCGGTGAACCTGACCGGAACCTTCCTGGTCATCCGCGAGTCGCTCCCCGCGCTGCTGGCGGGCGAGCAGCCGGTCGTCGTCAACTTCAGCTCCACCTCGGCGTCCTTCGCCCACCCCTACATGTCCGCCTACGCGGCCAGCAAGGGCGGCATCCAGTCCATGACGCACGCGCTCGCCGCCGAGTACAGCAAGCAGGGGCTGCGCTTCGTCTCGGTCGCGCCCGGCTCCATCGAGAGCGGCATGACCACCGGCAACGGCCCCGGCCTGCCCGAGGACACCGACTGGAGCCTGTTCGCCAAGCTCGCCCCGGCCCTCGGCCAGGGCTTCGCCGGCCCGCAGGCGGTCGCCGGCGTCGTCGCCATGCTGGGCTCCGAGGACGGCTCCTTCATCACCGGTACGGAGATCCGTATCGACGGCGGCACGCACTACTGAGGCGACGCGGGCGCGGCAGTCCCGCGCCAGTCCCGCATCAGCCCCTGAAGCGGTCCCACAGCCGGGGGAAGCGCTCCGCGAGCACGGCTTCGTTCTCGAAGTCCAGCGCAGCGCCCTCCGGCTCCGCGGGCTGCAGCGGGATCCCCAGATCCGGCGCGACCGACCCGGTCAGCTGCTCGTACGCCTCGTCCGCCGCGTACCCCAGCTCCTCGCCGTCCCCGTCGATCTCCTCGTCGAACTCGTCGAGGAGCTCCGCGAGCTGGTCCGGATCGTGCACCCCGCCCTCGAAGACCTCCCGGCCCTGGCCGATCAGCCAGCACCGGAAGTAGTCGAACGCGTCGTCGCTGGCCCCGTCGAGCAGCACCCACGCGGCGCCCCACAGGTCCCAGGTGTACGCCCGGTTGTACCGCGACTCGAAATGCCGCGCGAAGTCCAGGACGGAGTCCGGGTCGAGCTGTGCCAGCCGCTCCACGAGCAGCTCGGCGTGTTCCTCGGGGTCGCCCTCGGCGGCCTCGCGGGTACGGTCGACCATCTCCCAGAACTCCGTCTCGTCCATCACCGCTCAAGCATCACGGGTCCACCCCCTCACCGCCACCGCGCGTGCCGCGAAAGGCCGGTGCACGCCCCCCGCACGGCCCCGCCCATGGGGCCGAACTCCGCCGTTCGGGCGCCATACTCGAGAAGAGGTGGCCGGCGGGGTGGGGAGGCGCGGGTGCAGGACGAGTTGCTCGGGGACAGGTACCGGCTGGAGCAGTGCCTCGGCAGTGGGGGGATGGGCCAGGTCTGGGGTGCGTTCGACCACCGGCTCCAGCGGCCGGTCGCGGTCAAGTTGGTCCCCGCGGGGCCCGGGCCGCAGGGCGTCGTGGTGGAGCGGCGGTTCGTCCGCGAGGTGTTCACCGGCGCGGGGTTCCCGAGCCCGTACACCGTGACGGTCCACGACTGGGGCGAGGCGGTGTGGGCGGGCCGCAGCCACTACTACCTCGTCATGGAGCGCCTCGACGGCCGCACCCTCGCCGAGGAGTTCCGCGCGACGCCCCGGCCGTCCTGGCGGAAGGTGGTGCACTGGTCCTCCCGGATCGCCTCCGCGCTCGCCGCGGCGCACGCGCGCGGGATCGTGCACCGCGACATCAAGCCGCAGAACGTCGTCATCACTGCCGACGGGCGGGTCAAGGTGCTTGATTTCGGCATAGCCGCGTTCCTCGGGGACACCCACCGCCTGTCCGCCCTGACACCGGACGGCAGGGCGATGTGCACCCCCCAGTACGCGTCTCCGGAGCAGTGCCGGGGAGAGAAGGGGATCGGGCCCCCGTCCGACCTCTACAGCCTGGGCGTCGTCATGTACGAGGGACTCGCGAGCGCCCCTCCCTTCACCGCTGACACCCACCACGGGCTGATCTACCAGCAGGTCCACGCCGAGGTACCACCCCTGGGCAAGGCCGCGGAGGGGGTCCCGTACCGCATCGAGGACCTGGTCATGAGGCTGCTGGCGAAGGAGCCCGGCGCGCGGCCCGCGGACGCCGACACGGTCGTGCGGGAGCTCCGGGCGGTCCGCCGGGCGCGGCAGCGGCGCGAGTCGGCCACGATCCTGCGTCGGCGCACGGCCCTGGCGGCCCGGACGGAGGCCGCCGCCCGGTCCCGGGCGGCGGCCCTGACCGACCAGGCCCTGCTGGACTCCGCCGTGATCCGCGCGCAGGCCCAGCGGCTTCGGGTGGGAGCCAGGAGGGACGCCGAGGAGGCGGAGCTGCGGCGGCGGGAGGCGGAGCTCCTCCTGAAGGAGACCCGGGCGAGGATGGACCGGGCCACGGCCGACCTCGAGTGGACGCTGCACGATCGGCGGGCGGAGGCCGACCGCGAGCTGGCCGACCGGCGGGCCGCGGTCGAGGAGGAGCTCGTCGAGGTGCGCGAGCGGGCCGAGCGGGACAGCACAGAGGCGGAGCGGGACCGGGCCGATGCCGGGCGGGAGCGCGCGGAGGCCGAGCGGGACCGGGCGAACGCGGTGCACGAGGCCGACCGGGCGCTCGCCGCAGCGGCGGACGAGACGCGCGAGATGCTGGCCAGGGCCTCGCGGCGGTCCCGCGAGGTGGTGACCGAGGCCCTTGGCCGGGCCGAGCGCCTGCGGGCCGAATCGGCACGGGAGCAAGCCGCGATCGATGCGGAGCGCGCGGAGCTCGCGGACCGCCTGGACTCCCTGCGCGACCGGCTGCTCGCGCCGCCCCGCGGCGGCCGCGGCGGAGCCGTTCCCGAGGCGCGGTCCGGCGGGGGCGCCGGGGTGGCATGGGACCCGGAGGCGGACGACGACCTGGCCGCGCGGCGGGCGCGGCTCGCGGCGCACGGGGCCAGGAACGTTCCGGGAACGCCGTGAGGCGGCCCGCCCCCAGGGGACGGACCGCCTCACGGTCGTTCGGTGCGCGGGGGCCTTACAGGCCGTAGCGCTCCCGGGCCTCCTTGATGGAGGACGCCGGGACCTCGCCGCGGCGGGCGAGCTGGGCCAGCGCGGCCACCACGATGGACTGGGCGTCGACACCGAAGTGGCGGCGGGCACCCTCGCGGGTGTCGGAGAGACCGAAGCCGTCCGTGCCCAGCGAGGTGTAGTCCTGCTCGACCCACTGGCTGATCTGGTCCGGGACCTGGCGCATCCAGTCGGAGACGGCGAGCACCGGGCTGGTGACGCCTTCCAGGGCGCGGGTGACGAACGGGGTGCGCAGCTCTCCCCGCAGGAGGGCCTCGTCGCACTCCAGCGCGTCGCGGCGCAGCTCGCCCCAGGAGGTGGCGGACCAGACGTCGGCGGCCACGTTCCAGTCGGCGGCGAGCAGCTTCTGCGCGTCCAGGGCCCAGTGGATGGCCGTACCGGAGGCCATCAGCTGGATCTTCGGGGCGTCGGCGGCCGGGGCCGCCTCCGCCAGGTCCGCCGCCGTGTTGAAGCGGTAGAGACCGCGCAGGATGCCCTCTTCCACGCCCTCGGGCATGGCCGGCTGCGGCTTCGGCTCGTTGTAGACCGTCAGGTAGTAGAAGACGTCTTCCGGCTTCTCGCCGTACATCCGGCGCAGACCGTCCTTGACGATCACCGCGATCTCGTACGCGAAGGCCGGGTCGTAGTTGAGCGACGCCGGGTTCGTGGACGCGATCAGGTGCGAGTGGCCGTCCGCGTGCTGCAGGCCCTCACCGGTCAGCGTGGTGCGGCCGGCGGTGGCGCCGACGATGAAGCCCTTGCCGAGCTGGTCGGCGAGCTGCCACATCTGGTCGGCGGTGCGCTGCCAGCCGAACATCGAGTAGAAGATGTAGAACGGGATCATCGGCTCGCCGTGCGTCGCGTACGACGTACAGGCGGCGATGAAGTCGGCCATGGCGCCGGCCTCGGTGATCCCCTCGTTGAGGATCTGGCCGTCCTTGGCTTCCTTGTAGTACATGAGCTGGTCGCGGTCGACCGGCTCGTACGTCTGGCCCAGCGGCGAGTAGATGCCGGCCGACGGGAAGAGGGACTCCATGCCGAAGGTGCGGGCCTCGTCGGGGACGATCGGCACCCAGCGCTTGCCGGTCTCCTTGTCCCGCATCAGGTCCTTGACGAGCCGGACGAAGGCCATGGTGGTGGCCATCTCCTGCTTGCCGGAGCCCTTGAGCAGCGGGGCGAAGGAACGGTCCGCCGGAGCCGGCAGGGCCACGTGCTTGACCTTGCGGGCCGGGGCCGGGCCGCCGAGCGCCGCGCGGCGCTCGTTCAGGTACTGGACCTCGGGGCTGTTCGCGCCCGGGTGGCCGTACGGGACCTGGCCGTCGGCGAAGGCGCTGTCCGGGATCGGGAGGCCAAGGAGGTCACGCATGTCCTTGAACTCGTCGATCGTCAGCTTCTTCATCTGGTGGTTCGCGTTCTTCGACTCGAACCCGGCGCCCAGCGTGTAGCCCTTGACGGTCTGCGCGAGGATGACCGTCGGAGCACCCTTGTGCTCCAGCGCGGCCTTGTACGCGGCGTAGACCTTGCGGGGCTCGTGGCCGCCGCGGGAGGTGTGGAAGCACTCGGCGATCTTCGCGTCGGAGAGCACACCGGCCAGCTGCACGAGCTCGGCGTTGGCGCCGAAGAAGTGCTGGCGGATGTAGGCCACGTCGCGGGTCGCGTACGTCTGGAACTGCGCGTCGGGTACCTCGCGCAGGCGGCGTACCAGGGCGCCCGTGGTGTCGAGCTGGAACAGCTCGTCCCAGGCGGAGCCCCACAGCGACTTGATGACGTTCCAGCCGGCGCCGCGGAACTGGGCTTCCAGCTCCTGCACGACGCGGAAGTTCGCGCGGACCGGACCGTCGAGGCGCTGCAGGTTGCAGTTGATGACGAAGGTCAGGTTGTCGAGCTGCTCGCGGGAGGCCAGGGCCAGGGCGGCGGTCGACTCGGGCTCGTCCATCTCGCCGTCGCCCAGGAAGGCCCAGACGTGCGAGTTGGCGGTGTCCTTGATGCTCCGGTTCTGCAGGTAGCGGTTGAAGCGCGCCTGGTAGATCGCGGAGAGCGGGCCGAGGCCCATGGAGACCGTCGGGAACTCCCACAGCCACGGCAGGCGCCGCGGGTGCGGGTAGGACGGCAGGCCGTTGCCGCCGGACTCCTGGCGGAACTTGTCGAGCTGCTGCTCGGAGATCCGGCCGTCGAGGAAGGCGCGGGCGTAGATGCCGGGGGAGGCGTGGCCCTGGATGTAGAGCTGGTCGCCCGATCCGTCGGCCTCCTTCCCGCGGAAGAAGTGCTGGAAGCCGGTCTCGTACAGCCACGCGGCGGAGGCGAAGGTGGCGATGTGGCCGCCGACGCCGTACTTGGAGCCGCGGGTCACCATGGCGGCCGCGTTCCAGCGGTTCCAGGCGGTGATGCGGGCTTCCATCGCCTCGTCACCGGGGAACTCAGGCTCCGCGGCGGTGGGGATGGTGTTGACGTAGTCCGTCTCGAGCAGCTTCGGCAGCGCGAGGCCGGCGGCCTCGGCGTGCTGGAGCGTACGACGGAGCAGGTACTCGGCGCGGCGCGTACCGGCGGCCTTGGCGACGGCGTCGAGCGAGGCCGCCCATTCGGCGGTCTCCTCGGTGTCGCGGTCCGGGAGCTGGTCGAGCTCGCTCGGAAGCTTTCCTACGGGGTCGGACATCGGTGTGCGCCGCCTTCCGGACAAAGGAGAGGTGGTGAAGAAATCCCTGACGGGCAGGACAGGGTCGTTGGACCCGGGTGGGGTCCGCGGATGACTGTAAGGCGCTGATCGATGATCGATCAAATGAAAGTGATGAAGAAACGTCCATATGACAAAAGTCGGCACCGGGTGCCATGAAAATGGGCACCCAGTGCCGGGCAAAGCTGGACAAGACGGGCGCTCGACCGCGTCTCGAAGGGCGAGATCAGGCCCGCGGCGCGCACCCCAGAACATGCCGCTTCACGAGCAGACCGATGTCCGGGTCCTGGTTGCGGAAAGCGTCCACAAGGGCTTCGTGCTCCTCCGCGTAGGACTTCTGGACCGTTCCCAGCCACCGGATGGACAGGGCCGTGAAGACCTCGATGCCCAGGGACTCCCAGGTGTGCAGCAGCACGCTGTTCCCGGCCGCCCGCACCATCTCCCGGTGGAAGCCCACGGTGTGCCGCACCTGGGCCGTGCCGTCCGCGCTGCGGTCGGCCTCCCACAGGGCCGCCACGTGCGGTTCCAGGGCCGCGCAGTCGCGCGCCAGCCGGGGCGCGGCCAGCTCGGCCGCGATCTGCTCCAGGCCCGCCCGGACCGGATAGATCTCCTCCAGGTCCGCCGCCGACAGGTTCCGTACGCGCACGCCCTTGTTCGGCGCCGACTCGATCAGCCGCAGCGTCTCCAGCTCGCGAAGGGCCTCGCGCACGGGGGTTTGGCTGACCTCCAGCTCCACCGCGATCCGGCGCTCCACGATCCGCTCACCGGGCTTCCAGCGCCCGCTGACGATCCCCTCCACGATGTGCTCGCGGATCTGCTCGCGCAGCGAGTGCACGACGGGTGGGGTGATCATCGGGGCTTCATCTCCTGAGGGGTGTGCAGGGGCATGCGGGGCCTTGATGCGTAGACAATACGGCGGTGCCGCTCGTCGCGATGCGTTCCTGGTCAGAGGCGCAGCGTGAGGCTGGTTACAGCCGTCAACCGGAGGGGCCCAGGGTACGACGACGGCGCCCCCGCCCGGGACGTGCATCCCGGGCGGGGGCGCCGTGCGCGACAGGGGCGAACCGCTGCCGCGATGAGCCTTACAGGCCGAGCTCGACCTCGAACTCGCCGGCCTCGAGGATCGCCTTGACGGCCGAGAGGTACCGGGCCGCGTCCGCGCCGTCCACCAGGCGGTGGTCGTAGGACAGGGTCAGGTACGTCATGTCGCGGATGCCGATGTTCGTGCCCTCGGCGGTCTCGATGACCACCGGGCGCTTGACCGTCGCGCCGATGCCCAGGATGGCGACCTGGTTCGGGGGCACGATGACCGTGTCGAACAGCGCACCGCGCGAGCCGGTGTTGCTGATGGTGAAGGTCGCGCCCGACAGCTCGTCCGGCGTGATCTTGTTGCCGCGGACCTTGGAGGCCAGGTCGGCGGTCGCCTTGGAGATGCCCGCCAGGTTGAGGTCACCGGCACCCTTGATGACCGGGGTCATCAGGCCCTTCTCGGAGTCCACGGCGATGCCGATGTTCTCCGAGTCGAAGTAGGTGATGGTGCCCTCGTCCTCGTTGATCCGGGCGTTGACGACCGCGTGGGCCTTCAGCGCCTGGGCCGCGGCCTTGACGAAGAACGGCATCGGGGACAGCTTGACGCCCTCGCGGGCGAGGAAGCCGGCCTTGGCCTTCTCGCGCAGCTTCATGATCTTGGTGATGTCCACCTCGACCACGGAGCTGAGCTGCGCCTGCGAGTGCAGGGCCTTCATCATGTTGTCGCCGATGACCTTGCGCATGCGGGTCATCTTGACGGTCTGGCCGCGCAGCTCGGAGACCGCGGCGGCCGGAGCCTTGGCGGCGGGAGCGGGAGCGGCAGCGGCCGGAGCCGGGGCGGCAGCGGCGGCCTTGGCGGCCTCGGCGGCGGCCAGGACGTCCTGCTTGCGGATGCGGCCACCGACACCGGTGCCCGAGACCGCGGACAGGTCGACGCCGGACTCCGTGGCGAGCTTGCGCACCAGCGGGGTCACGTACGCGCCCTCGTCACCGGCGGAAGCCGGGGCGGCGGGGGCGGCCGGAGCGACCGGAGCCGGAGCGGCGACCGGGGCCGGGGCGGCGACGGGCGCCGGAGCGGCAACCGGGGCCGGAGCGGCAACGGGAGCGGCCGGGGCGACCGGAGCCGGAGCGGCCACGGGAGCCGGGGCGGCAACCGGAGCCGGAGCGGCGGCCGGAGCCGGGGCGGCGGCGGCCGGAGCGGCCGCGGGAGCCGCGCCCGCCGCGCCGATGACGGCCAGACGCGCGCCGACCTCGGCGTTCTCGTCCTCGGCGACCAGGATCTCCAGCAGGACGCCGGCGACCGGGGCGGGGATCTCGGTGTCGACCTTGTCGGTCGAGACCTCCAGCAGCGGCTCGTCGGCCTCGACCGACTCGCCGACCTGCTTCAGCCAGCGGGTGACGGTGCCCTCGGTGACGGACTCGCCCAGAGCGGGGAGCACGACATCGGTGCCGGAGGCGGCCGGGGCCTCGGCGGCCGGAGCCGCGGGGGCCTCGGCGGCGGGAGCCGGAGCGGCCGGAGCCTCAGCGGCCGGAGCCTCAGCGGCCGGAGCCTCGGCGGCAGGGGCCGCGGGGGCCTCGGCGGCCGGAGCCTCGGCAGCGGGCGGCGCGCCCGAACCGTCGTCGATGACGGCCAGCTCGGCGCCGACCTCGACGGTCTCGTCCTCGGCGACCTTGATGGAGGCCAGGATGCCCGACACGGGGGACGGGATCTCGGTGTCGACCTTGTCGGTCGAGACCTCGAGCAGCGGCTCGTCGGCCTCGACGCGCTCGCCCTCGGCCTTCAGCCAACGGGTGACAGTGCCCTCAGTGACGCTCTCACCGAGCGCCGGAAGGGTTACGGAAACCGACATGGTTTCAGTTGCTCCTAACGAATGTGCGGAAGTGGTCGTCGCGCCCAGTGACGATTAGTCGTGTGCGTGCAGCGGCTTGCCGGCGAGTGCCAGGTGGGCCTCGCCCATCGCCTCGTTCTGCGTGGGGTGCGCGTGGATGAGCTGCGCGACCTCGGCCGGCAGTGCTTCCCAGTTGTAGATCAGCTGGGCTTCGCCGACCTGCTCGCCCATCCGGTCACCGACCATGTGGACGCCGACCACGGCACCGTCCTTGACCTGGACGAGCTTGATCTCGCCCGCGGTCTTCAGGATCTTGCTCTTGCCGTTGCCCGCCAGGTTGTACTTGAGGGCCACGACCTTGTCCGCGCCGTAGATCTCCTTGGCCTTGGCCTCGGTGATGCCGACGGAGGCGACCTCGGGGTGGCAGTACGTGACGCGCGGCACACCGTCGTAGTCGATCGGGACGGCCTTGAGGCCGGCCAGACGCTCCGCGACCAGGATGCCCTCGGCGAAGCCGACGTGCGCGAGCTGGAGGGTCGGGGCGAGGTCGCCGACGGCCGAGATGGTCGGCACGTTGGTCTGCATGTACTCGTCGACCACGACGTAGCCGCGGTCCATCGCGACGCCCTGCTCCTCGTAGCCCAGGCCCTGGGAGACGGGACCGCGGCCGATCGCGACCAGCAGCACCTCCGCCTCGAAGGTCTTGCCGTCGGCGAGGGTGACGCGCACACCGTTCTCGGTGTACTCGGCCTTGTCGAAGAAGGTGCCGAGGTTGAACTTGATGCCCCGCTTGCGGAACGCGCGCTCCAGCAGCTTGGAGCTGTTCTCGTCCTCGACCGGCACGAGGTGCTTGAGGCCCTCGACGATGGTGACGTCGGTGCCGAAGGACTTCCACGCCGAGGCGAACTCGACGCCGATGACGCCGCCGCCCAGGACGATGGCGGACTCCGGCACGCGGTCCAGGACCAGCGCGTGGTCCGAGGAGATGATGCGGTTGCCGTCGATGTTCAGGCCCGGCAGCGAGCGCGGCACGGAGCCGGTCGCCAGGAGCACGTGGCGCCCCTGGATGCGCTGGCCGTTCACGTCGACGGACGTCGGCGAGGAGAGGCGGCCCTCACCCTCGATGTAGGTCAGCTTGCGGGAGGCGACAAGACCCTGCAGGCCCTTGTACAGGCCCGCGATGATGTCGTCCTTGTACTTGTGCACACCCGCGATGTCGATGCCCTCGAAGGTGGCCTTGACACCGAACTGGGCGGCTTCGCGGGCCTGGTCCGCGATCTCGCCCGCGTGCAGCAGAGCCTTCGTGGGGATGCAGCCGTTGTGCAGGCAGGTGCCGCCGAGCTTGTTCTTCTCGATCAGGGCAACGTCCAGACCCAGCTGGGATGCGCGCAGTGCCGCGGCGTAACCGCCACTGCCGCCGCCGAGGATCACTAGGTCGAAAACGGTGCTGGCGTCGTTCGCCACGTCACGTCCTCCATGCATGTGCGCCGAGCACCGGTCCTCTGTGACCGGGCGGCGGCTGGTATACGGCCGCTTTTTCTTCGGCCCTGTGGTGGGGGCCCTGTCCTGCCGAGAACCCATCTTCGCATTTGTCGGCGGAACGCGGGACGCCGGGCCTGCCCTGGGACAGGTCGTTCTGCCCGAACCGGGGGTTACCGCAGCGTAGAAACCTACGGATTTCGTTGGCAGCGAACAGGCCCCGGCCGCGATCAGAAAATCTGATCACGGCCGGGGCCCGTGTGGAGCCGGTCTGCCGGGTGTCAGCCCAGGTCGCCCGTGGCCGTGCGCTCGGCCAGCCGGACCAGGGTGCGGACGGCGGAACCGGTGCCGCCCTTGGGGGTGTAGCCGTACGGGGCGCCCTCGTGGAAGGCGGGGCCCGCGATGTCGAGGTGGGCCCAGGTGATGCCCTCGCCGACGAACTCCTGGAGGAAGAGGCCGGCGACCAGGCCGCCGCCCATCCGGACACCCATGTTGGCGATGTCGGCGGTGGGGGAGTCCATGGACTTGCGCAGGTCCTCGGGGAGCGGCATCGGCCAGGAGGACTCGCCGACCTCCTCGGCGATCTCGTGGATCGAGGTGCGGAAGGCGTCGTCGTTCGCCATGATCCCGAAGGTGCGGTCGCCCAGGGCCATCACCATGGCGCCGGTCAGGGTCGCCACGTCGACGATCGCGTCCGGGTTCTCCTCGGAGGCCTTGGTCAGCGCGTCGCCCAGGACCAGGCGGCCCTCGGCGTCCGTGTTGAGCACCTCGACCGTCTTGCCGCTGTACATGCGCAGCACGTCGCCGGGCTTGGTGGCGGAGCCGGAGGGCATGTTCTCGGCGAGCGCGAGCCAGCCGGTGACGTTGACCTGGAGGCCCAGCTTGGCGGCCGCGACGACGGAGGCGAAGACGGCGGCGGCGCCGGCCATGTCGCACTTCATCGTCTCGTTGTGGCCGGCCGGCTTCAGGGAGATGCCGCCGGAGTCGTAGGTGATGCCCTTGCCGACGAAGGCGAGGGTCTTCTCCGCCTTGGCGTGGGTGTAGCTGAGCTTCACCAGGCGCGGCGGGTTCTCGGAGCCCTTGCCGACGCCCATGATGCCGCCGTAGCCACCCTTGACCAGGGCCTTCTCGTCCAGGACCTGGACCTTGATGCCGTTCTCCTTGGCGGCCGCGCCGGCGACCGCGGCGAAGGCCTCGGGGGTCAGGTCGTTCGGCGGGGTGTTGACGAGGTCACGGGCGATGTTGATCTCGGTCGCCAGGATCGTGGCGCGCTCGGCCGCGGCCTTGTGCTCCTTGTCGCGCGGCTTGGCGCCGAGCAGGGCGATCTCCGCGAGCGGCTGCTTCGGGCCGCCGTTCTTGGAGCCGGCGGCCTTCTTCTCGCCGCCCTGGTAGGCGGTGAAGGCGTACGCGCCCAGCAGCGCGCCCTCGGCCACGGCCGTGACGGCGGAGGCGTCGTCGAGGGGGAGCGCGAAGGCGGCCTTCTTGGTGCCGTGCAGGGCACGGGCGGCGGCGCCGGCGGCGCGGCGCAGCGCCTCCTCGTCGTAGGACTCGTCGGTGTCGGGGAGGGCGCCCAGTCCGACCGCCAGCACGACCGGGACCTTGAGGCCGTCCGGCGCCGGCAGCTTGGTGGTCTCGCCTTCGGCGCCCGAGGCACCGAGGGCTTCGAGCACGGCGGCGAGCTTGCCGTCGTACGCCTTGTCCACGGCCTCGGCGCCCGCGGCGACGACGGGGCCCTTGGGGCCCTTGGCCACGCCGACGACGAGGGCGTCGGCGCGCAGCGTCGCCGGTCCGGCAGTGCTGAGAGTCAGAGCAGTCACGGTGGTGAATTCTCGCTTCCGTTTTGGTGGTGTGGGCCGAGTGGGTGGACGGCCGTCCGTAGCGATCGTATTCGGGCCCGATGGCCGCCGGAAACGAGCCTACGCGCACGCACTCGTCCGCACGTCACTCGAAGGTTTGGCAAGTTGTTCGATCACGTGGCCATCGGGTTCACCCATCTGTGGCCTCTGTTCCACGTTTGCCCCTCCGGCCCCATGAGGTCCGAAACACTCGGACCACTCTCGCAAGGGGACGCGGGGTTCCTTTGCATCATTTCCACAGAAGCCTCCCCGGTCCGGCCCATGGCCGTGGACCGAAGTCGAGGATCTGCGGGGGGAAAGGCCGAAATGGTCCACAAGAACCGGATGAACAGGCTCGCCGCCGTCTGCCTCGCGGCCGCCATAGCATCCGTCGCAGTACCCGGAGCGGCCGCGCACGCGGCCGTGACTCCGCGCATCGACCTGCGGGTGCTCGTCGTCGACGACGGAGGGTCCTCGGTCGAGGCGATCACGGCGGAACTCCGCGACACGGGCGTTCCGTACACCCGCGTCGACCTGGGCAGCGGCAGCCGGCCGGTCGTCAACGCGGCCTTCCTCGCCGACACCGTCGACGGCCGGCCGCGCGCCAAGTTCCAGGGCGTGGTGCTGCCGAACGAGAACCCGTTCGGGGCGGGCTCGGCCGAGATGGCCGCGCTCACCGCGTACGAGACGGCGTACGGGATCCGCCAGGTCGACGCGTACACCTGGGCGCACCCGGAAGTCGGCCTGGAGTACACCGACAACGGCGGCTACAGCGGCACCCTGGACGGCACGCAGGCCGCCGTCACCACCGCCGGCAAGGCCGGCCCCTTCGGCTACCTCGGGGGGCAGGTGGCCTTCGAGGACAACTCGCCGCTGATCCCCGAGAGCTACGGGTTCATGGCCAGGCCGCGCACCGGCTACACCAGTTACCTCGACGCCCCGGTCGGCTCCGGACGGGCCTCGCTCGTCGGCGAGTACACCCACGACGGGCGCAGCGAACTGGTCGTCACCTTCGGCTACAACCAGTACCAGCAGCAGTTCCGGCTGCTGGCCCGCGGCATCGTCGAGTGGGTCACCCAGGGCGTCCACCTCGGCCAGGAGCGCAACTACTTCGCGGTCCACGTCGACGACGTCTTCGCTCCCGACGCCCGCTGGAACAAGGACCTGAACTGCACGCCGGGCGACTACGCCTGCGCCGGCGGCGAGGGCCTGGAGTCCACGATCCGGATGACGGCCGCCGACGCCCAGTACCTGGCGCAGTGGCAGACGTCCAAGGACTTCAAGCTCGACCTGCTCTTCAACGCGGGCGCGGGGGAGGAGTGGAAGGCCGAGAACGGCAACACCGACGCCCTCACCGCGCAGCTGATCGCCGACCGGGCGAAGTACCGGTGGATGAACCACACCTACACCCACCCCTTCCTCGGCTGCGTCCAGGACACCACCACCGTCCCGTGGACCTGTACGAAGAACAGCGCCGGCGCGATCAACTACATGAGCCGCGCCGAGATCTCCGCGCAGATCCGGGACAACAACAACTGGGCCGCCGCCAAGGGCATCACCACCGACCGCACCGAGCTGGTCACCGGTGAGCACTCCGGCCTCAAGACGCTTCCGCAGCAGCCCCAGGACAACCCCAACCTGGCCGGCGCGCTCGCCGACAACGGCGTGAAGTGGGCGGGCAGCGACAACTCCCGCGAGCCCGTGCAGCGGCCCGTGGGCGCCGCGCTGACCGTCCCCCGGTACCCGATGAACGTGTACTACAACACCGGCACCAACGCCGAGATGGCCGACGAGTACAACTGGATCTACACCAGCCGGGCCGACGGCGGCAGCGGCATCTGCGAGGACAACCCCGGCACCTCCACCTGCCTGCCGGACCCGCTCGACGCCGCCACCGGCTACCTGGAATACATCGTCCCGGCCGAGGCCAGGACCGCCCTGCGGCACGTCCTGAACAACGACCCGCGCCCGCACTACGTCCACCAGTCCAACCTCGCCGAGGACCGCACCCTCTACCCGGTGCTGAACCAGGTCATCGACGGCTACCGCACCCTCTACGCGCCCAGCGCGCCGCTCGTGAACCAGAGCATGAAGGACACCGGCGTCGAGCTCCAGCGCCGCGCGGCCTGGAACGCGGCGATCGCCGCCAACCAGGTCACCGCCTACCGCATCGGCAAGGACGTCACCGTCAAGGCGCCCTCCGGAGTGGTGGCCCCGGTCACCGCGCCCACCGGCACCAAGAAGCAGCTCCTGCTGGGCACCGCCGACTTCGGCACCGCCTACGCCGGCACCCGCTCCGCCTGGACGGCCCCCGAGCCGCTCCAGAGCGCCGTCACGCTGCGCATGCCGTGACGCCGCGCATGCCGGACGCCGCGCATGCCGTGACGCCGCGCATGCCGTGACGCCGCGCATGCCGTGAGGCCGCGCATGCCGTGACGCTCCGGACGCCTGAACTCCGGACCCGCACCGCGCTCCGGACCATCTGAGGCTCCGGACGCTCGACCCGCCCCGATCAGCCGGGCGGGCACGCAGAAGACAGCCACGCGTACCACCTAGCGCCGGCGCTCCGCGAACCACGGGCGCCGGCCCCT
The DNA here is from genome assembly GCF_053593795.1 of Streptomyces sp. NPDC002104. Lineage (NCBI taxonomy): Bacteria > Bacillati > Actinomycetota > Actinomycetes > Kitasatosporales > Streptomycetaceae > Streptomyces > Streptomyces sp. NPDC002104. The sequence goes on from NZ_JBSFDF010000020.1 coordinate 92,116, forward strand.
TTTCCGTCCTTGGGGGGACACACCGCATGAGCCATGGGCGCCATGTCACCATGCTCACCGAAGGCACCTACCCGCACGTCCACGGGGGCGTCAGCACATGGTGCGACCAACTGGTCCGCGGCATGCCGGAGGTCGACTTCAACGTCATAGCCCTGACCGGCTCCGGACGCGAGCCGGTCACCTGGGAACTGCCGCGCAACGTCTACCGCCACACCAGCGTTCCCCTCTGGGGCGCACCGCCGGCCCGCAGACTGGGCTCCGGCCTGCGCGGCAAGGCCGGACGCGCCTTCGCCGAGACCTACGAGACCTTCCTGCTCTCCCTGCTCGACCCCGCGCGCGGCGGATTCTCCGAATCCCTGCGCGAGCTGGCCCGCCTCGCCCGCTCCGGGCGCCTCGCCGCGGCCCTGCGCTCCGAGTCGGTGCTGCGTCTGCTGATGACCGTCTGGACCCGCCCCGGCCAGGTCACCGCGGCCGCCGGGCCCACCATCCACGACGCGCTCACCGCCACGGACCTGCTGGAACACGCACTGCGGCCGCTGTCCGTGCGGATCCCGCCCGACAGCGTCGCCCACGCCGTCAGCAGCGGACTGGCCACCCTGCCGGCGCTCGCCGCCAAGTACCTCGACGAGGTGCCGTTCCTCCTCACCGAGCACGGCATCTACCTGCGCGAGCGCTACCTCGGCTACCGCAGCGCCGAACAGCGCTGGCCCGTCAAGGCGCTCCTGCTCGGCTTCTACCGCGAGCTCAACACCGAGGGCTACCGCCAGGCCGACCTGATCACCCCGTGCAACCAGTACAACCGCCGCTGGGAGGAGCGCGGGGGCGCCGACTCCGAGCGGATCCGCACCGTCTACAACGGCGTCGACCCGCACGCCTTCCCCGAGGCCGGCCCCGAACCGGAGGTCCCCACCCTCAGCTGGTGCGGCCGCATCGACCCCATCAAGGACCTCGAAACCCTGATCCGGGCCTACGCGTTCATGCGCGAGGAGCTCCCCGCCCTGCGACTGCGCCTCTTCGGCCCGGTCCCGGCGGGCTGCGAGGACTACAAGCTGAAGCTGGAGAAGCTCGCCGCCGAACTGGGCGTGACCGACGGGATCACCTACGAGGGCCGCATCGACGACGTGGCCCGCGCCTACGGGGCCGGCTCCGTCGTGATGCTCTCCTCCATCAGCGAGGGCTTCCCCTTCTCCATCATCGAGGCCATGTCCTGCGGCCGCACCACCGTCTCCACCGACGTGGGCGGGGTCCGCGAGGCCGTCGGCGACACCGGGCTCGTCGTCCCGCCGCGCGAGCCCGAGACCATGGCCCGCGCCACCCTCGCCCTGCTCCGCGACGACGAACGCCGTGCGGAACTGGGCCGGATGTCCCGCAGGCGGGTGGTGGAGAAGTTCACCCTCCACCAGTCCGTGGACGGCTTCCGCCACATCTACCGCGAGCTCGCCGGCCAGCCCGTGCTGCCCGTCCACGTGGGCGACGAATGGACCCAGCGCCTCGCCGACCCGTGGTACAAGGAACTCGCCGCCGACGGGAGCCTGTGGTGAGCGGATCCCTCTGGCTCAAGCCCCCCGGCCCCGACGGGCCGTGGGTACCCGCCGGCCACGCCGCGTCCGCCGGCCGCGGCACCGCGCCCGCCGCGCCCACCTCCTCCACGGCCGGCGCCTCCGCGGCCGGCGCCCTGCCCGGCATCCCCCGGCCGCGCCGCGAAGGCGGCGACGGACCGGCCGCCGACCCGATGGACGAACTCGCGCAGCGCCTCGACGTGTTCATCGCCGCCGCCGTCCACCCCGACGAGATCGCCGCCGTCCTGGAATCCGACGGCATGACCGACGAGCACATCCGCCTCGCCTACGGACGCCAGGACTCCTTCGGCCTCGCCGAGGAGCTCTACGCCCGGGTGCCGCGCTCCTTCCCGGAGCCCGAGAAGGTCCCCGACCCCTGGAAGGTGCCCCTCACCGCCTGCCTCCTGCGCGGGGTGATCTTCGCCCTGCCCGGGCTCGCCTACCTGCTGGGCGCGCCCCTGCTGGACGGCCCCAAGGACCGGCTGGGGCTGCCCGCCGGAACCCTCACCCTGCTCGCCGGGGCGCTCATCGGCTGGGTCTGGGACCAGACCCTGTCCCACCGGGCGTACTCCTGGCTCGGCCTCGGCGACCGGGCCGCCGCCGGGCGGACCCTGCTCGCCGGAGCCCCCGCGGGGGCCCTCCTGGGGACCGCCGCCGCGCTCGCGGTACCCGGCGGGCCCCCCTTCTCCTACGCCTTCGCCGCCGGTCAGGCCCTGTACGTCGGGGCCGCCACCGTCCTGCTCGTCCTCGGGCGGGAGCGGCTGCTGCTCGCCGCCCTCGCCCCGATGGCCGCCGGGGCGCTGCTCACCCTCCTCGTGGAACTGCCCGTCCCGGTCAGGGTGTTCCTGCTGACGGCGTCCCTCCTGGCCGCCTGCGCCCTGGCCGTACGGGAACTGCCGATGGCCGAGGGCGTACGGACCCTCCTGCTCCGCGTCCGCGGCTGGACGGAGCACCGGCCGGGCCGGCGGGGCCCGGTGCGCTGGCAGATGCTGCGCGGCGCCGAGGAGGAGTACGCCCCGCGCGGACCCCGGCTCGGGGACTCCGTCCCCTACGGGGTGTTCGGCCTGGGCACCGGCCTGCTCGTGCTGTACGCCGCCCTGGGGGAGGTGCTCGCCGGCGGCCCCGCCGAGGCGGTCGCCGCCCCCTCGGCGGTGGCGCTCACCCTCAGCATGGGCCCCGCCGAATGGCTGCTCCACCGGTTCCGCAGCGGCAGCCTGGCCGGGCTGCGGGCGGCCCGCTCGCCCCGGCAGTTCTGGCTGCGGATGCTCTCCACCCTGGCCCGGTGCCTCGCCACCTACCTGGCGGTGCTGCTGGCCCTGGGCCTCACCGGAACCCTGCTCTGGCCCGGCGCGCCCGGTCTGACCGGGGTCCGGGGCGCCACCCTGCTGCTGCTCGGCGCCGTGATGTGGACCGGGCTGCTCCTGCAGTCCTTCGGGGCGGTCCGGCCCGCCGCGGTGGTCTGCGCCTCGGCCGCCGTCGCGCAGAGCCTGGCCCTGCTCCTGGGCCTCGGCCAGCCGCGCGCCGTCCAGCTGGCCGTCGCCGGGGCCGCGGCGCTCGCGCTGGGCACCCTGGTCTGCCTGCTGCTCGGCCGCGCCACCGCCCACCGCTGACGCCCGCGCCGTACCCACCGATCCACGTGACCCCGTACGAGAAGAAGGACCTCATGCTCCTGGTGCCCCTCTACGAGCACCCCGCCGACCGCCCCGAGGACTGGGAGCGGCTCATCCGGGCCGCGGGCCGGCTGCACTCCGTGGTGCTCAACCCCGCCAGCGGGCCCGGCGAGGCCCCCGACGAGCGGTTCGCCGCCGTCGCGGAGCGGCTGCGCGGGGCCGGCGTGCCCGTCCTGGGGTACGCCGACACCGACTACGGGCGCCGCCCGCACGCCGCCGTGGTCCAGGACCTGCTGCGCCACCGCGACTGGTACGCCACCGACGGGACCTTCCTGGACCAGGCCGCGGCCGGTCCGGAGTTCCTGCCGCACTACCGGCGGCTCGCCGTCGCGGCGCGGGCCGCCGGGGCCCGTACCGTCGTCCTCAACCACGGGGTGCACCCGCACCCGGACTACGCCGGACTCGCCGACCTGCTCGTCACCTTCGAGGGTCCCTGGGACGCCTACCGGGACGCGGCCGTCCCCCCGTGGACCGCCGACCACCCCGCCCACCGGTTCTGCCACCTCGTCTACGCCGTCCCGCCGGGCGCCCCGGCCGCCGAACTCGCCGAACGGCTCGCGGCCCAGCGCGGGGCGGGGGTGCACTGCGCGGTCCCGGGGACCGGCGCGCACCCGTGGGGGACCCTGCCGTACGCCCTGGAGGACGCCGGATGAGACGCCCGCCCGCCCGCCGCCCGCTGCTGCTGCTCCTCGTGCCCCTGCTGCTCCTCGCCGCGTGCACCTCCGGCCCGGAACCGGACGGGGACGAGGACCGGCCCGACGGCCTCTCGCCCGCCCCGGCGCCGGGCGAGCGCTGGCGGCCGGCGCCCGGGATCAGCTGGCAGTGGCAGCTGACCGGGAAGCTCGACACCTCGGTGCGGGCGGCGGTCTACGACATCGACGGGTTCACCACCACCAAGGCGCAGGTGGCCGAACTGAAAGCGGCCGGCCGGCGGACCGTCTGCTACCTCTCCACCGGCGCCTGGGAGGACTTCCGCCCGGACGCCGATGCCTTCCCGCCGTCGATGCGCGGGGCGGGCAACGGCTGGCAGGGCGAGCGCTGGCTCGACATCCGGCGGCTCGCGGAACTGGAACCGCTGATCGCCAAACGGTTCGACATGTGCCGCGACAAGGGCTTCGACGCGGTCGAGCCGGACAACATGGACGCCTACCGCAACAGGTCCGGCTTCCCCCTCACCGCCGGCGACCAGCTGGCCTACAACCGGCTGATCGCGCGGCTCGCCCACGACCGGGGGCTGTCGGCCGGGCTGAAGAACGACCTGGACCAGATCCCGGAGCTGGTGGGGGACTTCGACTTCGCGGTCAACGAGCAGTGCGCCCAGTACGACGAGTGCGCCCGGCTGACCCCGTTCATCGCGGCGGGCAAGGCGGTCTTCCACGTGGAGTACGAGCTCCCGGCGAGCCGCTTCTGCGCCGCCACGACCGCGCTGAAGCTCAGCTCGCTGGAGAAGAAGTACGACCTGGGCGCCTGGCGGAAGGCCTGCTGAGCGCTCAGCCCGGCGGGAGGCCCCTCAGCTCACCGGAAGGATGGCGTGCACCCGGTAGCCGCCGCCGAAGCGGGGCCCGGCGAAGCAGGAGCCGCCCAGGGCCACGGCCCGCTCGCGCATGCCGAGCAGGCCGTGCCCGCCGCCGGGGTCGCGGGGCTCCGGCGAGGGGTCCGCCGCGGAGCCGCCGTCGTCCAGGACGGTCACCTCCACCGAGCCCCCCACCCGCACCACGCTCACCTCGGCGCCGGCCCCCGGACCCGCGTGCTTGCGGACGTTGGTCAGCGCCTCCTGGATCACCCGGTACGCCGCCAGGTCCACGGCGGCGGGCAGCGGCGCCGCGGCGGCCGGACCCAGCTGGACCATCACCTTCACCGGCAGCCCGGCGTGCCGGAAGGTGCCCACCAGGTCGTCGAGGACGGCCAGACCGGGCGCCGGCTCGGTCGGGGCCTCCGGGTCGCCGGACTGGCGCAGCAGACCGACGGTCGCCCGCAGCTCGTTCAGGGCCGAGCGGCTGGCGTCCCGTACGTGCGCGAGGGCTTCCTTGGCCTGGTCCGGGCGCTTGTCCATGACGTGCGCGGCCACCCCCGCCTGCACGTTGACCAGGGCGATGTGGTGGGCGACCACGTCGTGCAGGTCCCGGGCGATCCGCAGCCGCTCCTCGGCGACCCGGCGCCGGGCCTCCTCCTCGCGGGTCCGCTCGGCGCGCTCGGCCCGTTCCTGGATGGCGTCGATGAAGGCCCGCCGGCTGCGCACCGCGTCCCCGGCGGCCGCGGCCATGCCCGTCCAGGCGAAGATGCCGAGGTTCTCCTGCGCGTACCAGGGCAGCGGTCCGGCCAGCATGGCCACGCCCGTCAGCCCGGCCATGGTGAGCAGGCCGAGCTTCCAGGTGGTGGGCCGGTCGGTGCGGGAGGCCACCGTGTACAGGGCGATCACCGTGCACATGGCGACGGGCGCCCGCGGCTCCCCGGTGGTCAGTTCCAGCAGCGAGAGCCCGACGGTCACGGCCAGCACCGCGCGCGGCCGCCGGCGCCGCAGCACCAGGGCGGCCGCGCCGAGCACCATCAGGACCAGCGAGAAGGGCTCGGGCGTGCGGGTGCCGAAGGTCGGGCCGTGCTCCCCGTGCGGGTTGGCGAAGGAGCCGACGACCATGGCCCCGAGCGCCCCGAACGCCAGGACGGCGTCGGTGGCCAGCGGATGGTCCCGCATCCACTGCCGTGTGGGGGCGAGCGGCCCGAGGTGTGTCGTCACCCCGATACGGTACGGCCCCGCGCCCCGGATCAGACCCGCGGCGGCGGGACCGGCGGCGCCCCGGGCGGGACCGGGGGCGGGTTCGGCGGCGGGACCGGGGGAGACGCCCCGGCGGGGGGCCGCCCCAGCGGGGCGCGGGAGCGTTCCGGGCCCCACTTGGCGCGGACCAGGCAGATCAGCATCACCGAGGCGATGGCCGCCAGGTGCTCCTTGCCCGCCAGGTTGTCCTTGAAGAGCAGCTCGCCGATCATGACCAGGATCACGACGGAGCCGGTCAGGTACGCCCGGTAGCGCCAGCAGACGTACACGGCGAGCCCGACCACCGCCGCCGAGGGCCCGGTGTCGTTGACGATCCGGTCCGAGTCGGGCAGGCCGAAGGGGTGGTCCGGGCCCAGCGTGAGCCCGATCCGCGCGTACGTGGTCCCGGCCAGGGTGGCGACGTAGCCGATGACCAGCGTGCGCCACCAGCCGATGCAGATCTCCGCGATCCCGAACACCAGCAGGATCTGCGCGAGCGCCCCCCACACCGGCAGGTCGAGCGCCGGGACGAACAGCGACAGCGGGGTCCGCAGCAGGGCCAGCCAGAGCGGGTCGACGGCCTTGACCGACCCGAGGTCCTGCACCGGCTGGAAGCCCCATGACGTCTGCTGGACGATCTGGAAGACGGTCGTCAGGCAGACCGCGCCGAGGGTCATCGGGATCGCCCGCCACTTGTCGCGGACGAGCGCGTCCCGGACCGTCCGGTACAGGGGCCCCCACTCGCGGCGGGCGAACCGCCGCAGTGAGGCAGTGGTCAACGCTTGCTCTCCAGATGTCTGCGGTGCATCCACTTCGGCAGCCCGGGTGCTTCCAGGAAGCCCTCGGCCCGGCCGGCCGCGATCCCGATCCGCAGCAGGTCCGAACTCTTCTCGAAGAGCATGAACCGCGGTTCCCAGATCGGCCGGTATTTGGCGTTGGCCCGGTAGAGGGACTCGATCTGCCACCAGCGCGAGAAGAAGCTCAGCAGCGAGCGCCACAGACGCAGCACCGGACCGGCGCCGAGCTTCGACCCGCGCTCGAAGACGGAACGGAACATCGCGAAGTTCAGCGAGACCTGTGTGACCCCGATCTCCTTTGACCGCTCCAGGAGTTCGATCACCATGAACTCCATCAGACCGTTCTCGGAATCCCGGTCACGGCGCATCAGGTCCAGGGACAGGCCCTTCGGCCCCCAGGGCACGAAGGACAGGACGGCGCGCAGCTCGCCCTCGCCGTCGAAGCACTCCAGCATCACGCACTGGCCGTCGCCGGGATCGCCCAGCCGGCCCAGTGCCATGGAGAAGCCGCGCTCGGTCGCGCCGTCGCGCCAGTCGTCGGCGCGCACCAGCAGTACGTCCATCTCCTCGGTGGGGATGTCGGCGTGGCGGCGGATGCGGACGGTGTACCCGGCCCGCTTGACGCGGTTGTACGCCTGGCGGACGGTGCGCATGGCGCGGCCCTCCAGGGTGAACTCGTCGGTCTCCACGATGGCCTCGTCGCCGAGTTCCAGCGCGTCCAGTCCGTGCCGGGCGTAGATCTGCCCGGCCTCCTCGCTCGCGCCCATCACGGCGGGCACCCAGCCGTGCTCGCGGGCCTCGGCCAGCCACGGGTCGATGGCGCCGGGCCAGGCCTCGGGGTCGCCGATCGGGTCGCCGGAGGCCAGCGAGACCCCGCCGACGACGCGGTAGGTGACCGCGGCCTTGCCGGTGGGGGACCAGATGACGGACTTCTCGCGGCGCAGCGCGAAGTAGCCCAGCGAGTCGCGGTCGCCGTGCCGGGCGAGCAGCAGGCGCAGCTTCTCCTCGTCCTCCTCGCCGAGCGGGTCGACGGCGCGGCGCGAGCGGAACGCCGCGAACAGGACGGCGAGCAGCAGCAGCGTCGACATGACGTTGATCGCCACGTCCACCCAGCCCGGGGTGGTGATGGTGTTGTAGGCCTTGTCGTCCGGGGCCAGGGTGACCAGCCGCATCACGCCGTACCGCCACCGCGCCAGGAAGGTGGCGTCCGCGGCGTCGGGGTCGGTGTTGGTCGCGCCGACGAGCAGGGCGGCGACCAGCGAGGTCAGCAGCAGGCCGACGGAGGCGACCAGGCTGGCGAGCAGCGGGTTGGAGCGGTCGCCCTTGGCGTAGAACTCCCGGCGGCCCAGCAGCAGGGCGCCGACGAAGAGCGCGGTCAGCCCGAAGGCCACCCAGTTCTGCGGGTGCCCACGGAACTCCGGGTAGCAGAACTCGTACCCGCTCCCCGAGCACGGGGTGAAGGAGGCGACGGCGGCCATCGTGAAGGCCGCCAGCAGCAGCCCGCTGAGCACGAGGTTCAGGATCCAGGCCGCCCGTTTGCGGCGGCCCATGGTGACGGTGAGCAGCAGGGAGAACGCCGCCGAGGCGAAGCCCGCCGTGAGCAGGTACGGGGTGTAGAAATCGGCGGTGCTGTGCCGGCGCAGGTCCTGGCCGAGCGAGAACCACACCGCGCTGAGCAGGTTGACGAAGGTGACGGCGCGCAGGTACCACACCGCGAAGGTGGCGCTGCGCCGTGAGCGGACGCTTCCCCGGCCGCTGCCCCGGCCGCCGGCCTGGACGTTCGCGGGGGTCGGAGCCTGGGCGTTCCCCCGCCCGCCCCCCGGATTGTTTCTGCCGTTCGGATCCCCACCGGTTCCTCGGTCGGTCTTCCGATCGGTCTCTGCGCTGGTCAAACGGACCTCTCCCATAAAAAGCGATGATATGGGGCATCGCGGTCCGTGCTGGGGTCCCTGAGGGCCGCGGCCTGGTCAGGACCGCGGGCCCCGGTGACTCATTCGGTCGGCTCGGCCGCCCGTTCCGGGAGTTCCGCCGCGAGTGCGGCGGCCGCCTGGACGAGGGGGAGAGCCAGCAGCGCCCCGGTTCCTTCTCCCACAGTGACGCCGTGGTCGAGCACGGGGTTGAGTGCCATCCGGTCCAGGGCCTTCGCCTGGCCCGGCTCCCCGCTGGCCTGTCCGGCCAGCCACCAGTCCGGGGCCCGGAAGGCGGCCCGCTGCGCCACCAGCCCGCAGGCCGCCGAGACGACCCCGTCGAGGATCACGGGGGTGCGGCGCACCGCGCACTGGAGCAGGAAGCCGGTGATCGCCGCGACATCGGCGCCGCCGACGGTGGCGAGCAGCGCCACCTGATCGCCGAGGACGGGCCGGGCGCGTCGCAGCGCGTCGCGGATCGCCGCGCACTTGCGCATCCAGGTCAGGTCGTCGATCGGCATGCCGCCGCGGCCGGTGACCACGGAGGCGTCCGTACCGCACAGGGCGGCGACGAGGGTCGCGGCGACGGTGGTCCCGCCGACGCTCAGGTCGCCGAGGACGATCAGGTCGGTCCCGGAGTCGGCCTCCTCGTCGGCGATCTGGATCCCGAGGCGCAGCGCGGCCTCGGCCTCCTCGGTCGTCAGCGCGTCCTCCACGTCGATCCGCCCGCTGCCGCGCCGCACGCGGTGCTTGGTGATCTCCTGGGGCAGCAGGTCGAGATGGCAGTCCAGTCCGGCGTCCACGATCCGTACGGAGGCACCGAGACGTCCGGCCAGCACCGACACCGGGCTGCGGCCGTCCAGGACGGCCCGCACCAGCTCGTGGGCGCTGCCGGCGGGACGTACGGAGACCCCCTCGGAGGCCACCCCGTGGTCCGCGGCGAACAGGACGACGCGGGGCCGCTCGATCGGCTTGACCGGCACCCGGCCCTGGGCGGCGGCGAGCCACTCGGCGAGTTCGTCGAGCCGCCCCAGCGCCCCGACCGGCACGGCCAGCCGTTCACGGCGTTCCTCGGCGTCACGCCGGACGCCCCCGTCGGGGCGCTCGATCAGATCGGAGAAGTCGTCGAGATTCAGCGTGGTCATTTGCCAGAGGGTACAGCGGCCCCCCGCGCTGCCCGAACGGTCCGTGCGCCGCGTTCCGTTGCCGGTGGCCGCCGCTACTGCTTCAGGACCAGCGCCTGCCCCGCCACCACCAGGAGGACGTGCTCGCACTCCCCGGCGACCCCCGCGTTCAGCCGCCCCAGCTCGTCGCGGAACCGCCGCCCCGACGCCGTCGCGGGAACGACCCCGGAGCCGACCTCGTTGCTGACCAGCACCACCTGGCGACGGGTGGCCCTCACCGCCGCCACCAGTTCGCCGACGCGCGCGGCCAGCTCCTTGCTTCCCCCGCCCGCCCAGACGGAGTCGTCCCACGCGCCGGCCCGGTCCATCGCGTCCGTGAGCCACAGCGCCAGGCAGTCGACGAGCAGCGCCGGCCCCTCCTGCTCCAGCAGCGGCACCAGGTCGCAGGTCTCCACCGTCCGCCAGGACGCGGCCCGGCGCTCGCGGTGCAGCCCGATCCGCGCGGCCCACTCCGGGTCGCCCTCGCGCGTACCGCCGGTGGCCACGTAGACCACCTCCGGGTAGCCGGACAGCCGGCGCTCGGCCTCGTACGATTTGCCCGACCGGGCCCCGCCCAGGACCAGGGTCCGGCGCGGCACCTCGGGCGCCGGCCGGTACTCCCCGGCCGCCACCGTGGTCCCGTCCGGCACCGTGCGGGCGCCCGCGGCGGCGCACCGGCGCTCCAGTTCCGCTCCCGGCGGGGTGTCGTGGTCCAGGTGGACCGCGATCACGTCCGTCGCCGGGCCCACCGCCCCGCTGGCCCGCAGCCGCGCCAGCGCCTCCGGCCGGCCGAGCACGTCCGCGAGGACCACGTCGTACGGGCGCCGCCCGCTGGTGCCCGAGGTCCCGGCCGGGGCCCCGCCCGGCGGCAGGTACAGCATCCGGGCACCGTCCGGCCCGGTCACCTCGTACCCGGTGCCCGGCGCGTCCATCGGCACGGCCCGCACCCGGTGCCCGGAGATCACCGCGAGCTCCCGCCCGTCCGGGACCCGCCCGGCCGCCGGCAGCCCCGGCGGCAGCTCGACGGCGGGGCCGTCGTGCGGGTGGGTCAGCAGGACCTGCCGTACGGCGGCCAGCGAATGCCCCGCCCTGGCGCCGGCGAGCACCGCCCCGGGCGTCAGGTCGAGCAGCAGCGCCCCGTCCACGAGCACGGACGTGGCGGCGCGCGCCCGGGGCCCCACGGAGAGCGCGCACGCGGCGCAGGGACAGCCGGGGCGGGGCAGTCCTTCGGGTGTGCCGGTGCCGAGCAGAGTGAGTTCCACAGGATGATCCTCCCGCGTCGCCGGGACTGCTGCGCGCCCGGTTAGTCTGCGGGCACACTCAAGGCGAGAAGCGTGTGAGAAGCGGACGAGCAACGGAGGCGGACATGGCGTGGACGTGGCGGTTCGAGGCGGCCGACGGCAGCGAGACGAGCCCGTCGGTGGTGCCGGAGGAGTTCACCACGCAGGGGGACGCCGAATCCTGGATCGGCGAGTACTGGAAGGACCTGCTGGAGGGCGGTACCGAACAGGTGAAGCTGTCCGACGACAACGGGGTCCAGCTCTACACGATGAGCCTGCGCGAGGCCGCTGAGCTCTGACCGGTTCCGGACGTTTCCGGCCGGGTGGGCGAGAGCCCGGACCCCCTCGGGGGTCCGGGCTCCGCCGTGTCGTGCGCTGTCCGCGGGGGACCGGGCGGTTCAGCCCCGTACGCCGCACAGGTGCAGCAGCGCGGCCACCCCGCGGTAGGGGTCGGTCCGCCCGGCGCGGTCCTCGGCGGCGAGCAGCCGCTCCAGTTCCGCGTCGGCGGGGAGCTCGTCCGCCACCTCGGTGCCGTCGGTGAAGACGCGTACGCCGTACCAGGTGTGCAGCGGGGCGCCGATCCCGGACAGGGTCGCGGTCAGCGTGGCCAGCCGGTCGGCGCGCACGTCCAGGCCCAGCCGGTTCGTGTAGTCGACGCCGTCGAAGGCGGCCAGCGCGGCCGTCCAGTCGCCGTGCAGGCCGGGCCGCATGGCGAGGGCGTCGCCGTTGCGCACCAGCAGGGACAGCAGCCCGCCGGGGGCCAGCATCCGGGCGAGCCCGGCGAGCATGGCGTCCGGCTCGGGGACGTACATGAGGACGCCGTGGCAGAGCACGACGTCGAAGCTGCCCGGCAGGAAGTGCGCGCCGGTCTCCCGGCCGTCGCCCTCCATGAGGCGTACGCGGTCGCGGATCCCGGGGGGTTCGGCGGCCAGCACCTCACGGGCGACGGCCAGCATGGCCGGATCCTGCTCCAGCCCGGTCACCATGTGCCCCGCGCGGGCCAGGCGCAGGGCCTGCGTGCCCTGGCCCATGCCGACGTCCAGGACGCGCAGCCGCTGTCCCACGGGGAAGCGGTGCGCGATCTGCTCGTCGACCTGCCGGCCGACGAGCTCCTGGCGCACCGCGTTGCGGAGCCCGCCCAGGCCTTCGAGCCACAGCCGGGCCCCGTCCGCGAAGCCACCCCCGCCGAACGCTCCGGGCGTTCCTCCGCTCAGGGCCGTTCCCCGCGCTTGACCTGCGGCTTCGGCAGACGCAGCCGGCGCATCTGGAGGGTGCGCATCAGGCCGTACGCGACGGCGCCGCGCTTGGGCTCGTCCGGGAAGCGCTGGCCGAGGGCCTTGCGCAGACGGATGAACATGCCGATGGAGTCGAGGATGATCAGTGCGATCACGCCGAGCCACAGCAGCAGCGCGATGTTCTGGATGGACGGCACCCGCACCATGCTCAGCACCAGGATGATCACGGCCAGCGGCAGGAACATCTCGGCGACGGAGAAGCGGGAGTCGACGAAGTCGCGTACGTACCGGCGCACGGGACCCTTGTCCCGGTTGGGCAGGTAACGCTCGTCGCCATTGGCGAGGGCCTCGCGCTGCTTGGTCATCTCGACCCGGCGGCGCTCACGAGCCCGCTTGGCATCCTCCTTGCGGTTGCCGGTCGAAGCCACCACTGCCTTGCGCTGCGACTGGGCCACAGCACGCTTCGGCGTCGGGCGGCCCTTCGGGGCCTGAGGGTCACGGGACTGCGAGAGGTCGGCGCTCACCTTGTCGGTGGCGGCGTCCTTCTCTTCCTTGGAGGATCGGCTACCAAACACAAAACCCAAGGGTACGTGGTTGTGGACACGCGCCCCATCCCGGCGGGGAACGATCCGGCAACGGCGGGCGTCCTTCCTGAGGGGAGCACCTACTCCTTACGCCTGACACGGCGGGCGAGCAGTCGTCCTGGAGGAGGAGCGCATCCCCGCTCGAACAGTGCGGTAATAGAGACAGGGCCCGTACTGTGGGTCTTGTTGGTGACCTGGAGCACAGTCCGTCTAGAAGGGGGCGCGCGAAGCCCATGAGCGGTGTCATGAAGCGTATGGGGATGATCTTCCGCGCGAAGGCGAACAAGGCCCTGGACCGGGCCGAGGACCCGCGCGAGACCCTCGACTACTCGTACCAGAAGCAGCTCGAACTGCTGCAGAAGGTGCGCCGCGGAGTCGCCGACGTGGCGACCTCCCGCAAGCGGCTGGAACTGCAGCTCAACCAGCTCCAGGGCCAGTCCAGCAAGCTGGAGGACCAGGGCCGCAAGGCGCTGGCCCTGGGCCGCGAGGACCTGGCCCGCGAGGCCCTGTCCCGCCGCGCCTCGCTGCAGCAGCAGGTCAGCGACCTCGAAGTGCAGCACCAGACCCTCCAGGGCGAGGAGGAGAAGCTGACGCTGGCCGCGCAGCGGCTCCAGGCCAAGGTGGACGCCTTCCGCACCAAGAAGGAGACCATCAAGGCCACGTACACGGCCGCGCAGGCGCAGACGCGGATCGCCGAGTCCTTCTCCGGCATCTCCGAGGAGATGAGCGACGTCGGCCTCGCCATCCAGCGCGCCGAGGACAAGACCGCGCAGCTCCAGGCCCGCGCCGGAGCGATCGACGAGCTGCTCGCCTCCGGAGCGCTCAGCGACGCGAGCGGGCTCGCCAAGGACGACCTCCAGGCCGAACTGGACCGCATCTCGGGCGGTTCGGACGTGGAGCTGGAGCTCCAGCGGATGAAGGCCGAGCTCGCGGGCGGTCCCTCCGCGCAGAATCCGGCCATCGAGGGCGGCGCCCCGGGCACCGGCCAGCAGTCGCAGACCCAGCACCGGTTCGACAAGCAGTAGGACGGGGCCCGTCATGATTGTCCGCATCATGGGGGAAGGTCAGGTGGAGCTGGCGGACAGCCACTTCACCGAGCTCAACACGCTGGACGACGAACTGCTCGCGGAGATGGAGAGCGGTGACGAGGAGGGCTTCCGGCGCACGCTGGGGGAGCTGCTCGCCGCCGTGCGCCGCCTCGGCACCCCGCTGCCCGACGAGGCGCTGGAACCGTCCGAGCTGATCCTGCCGGCCCCCGACGCCTCGCTGGACGAGGTGCGGGAGATGCTGCGGGACGACGGGTTGATCCCGGGCTGATGCCGGGCTGATCCCGGGCTGATTCCGGGCCGAGACGTGAGAGAAGGGCCCACCCCCATCCGGGTGGGCCCTTCCCCCGTTCCGGCTGCGTCAGGGCCGGTTCAGGGCCGGTTCAGGGCCATTTCAGGGTCGTTTCAGGGTCGCGTCAGTGCTTCTCGCTCTTGGAGATCCGCCGCTCCGGGTCCGGGGTCCCGCCGATGAAGTTCTCGAACTTCCGCCGCGGCGAGGACCACCGGCGGTCGTGGTGGAAGGCGCGCAGATTGGCCTTGGCGCGGGCCTTCGGGCGGTTCGCGTAGAACTTGTTCGCGTACGGGGAACCGGGCCGGGCGAGCCGGATCGCGCCGATCAGCGCGACGAAGGGGATGACGGTCCCGAAGAACGCGGTGCGCGCCTTGCCCTTCCACAGGGCGATCAGGGCGAGGAAGAAGTTGGTCGCCGTGTTCATGGCGACCAGTCCGCGGTTGTGCCGCTCGTCCTCGGTGAGGTCGTTGACCCCGAACGGCAGGAACCCGCCCAGCACCAGCGCCACGATCGCCGCGGTCAGGACCACGATCTCCACGCTCTTGCGGCCCTGCTCGCTCCAGTAGACGTCGTCCAGGTGCAGGATCAGCGCGAACTCGTCCAGCACCAGCCCCGCGCCCAGCCCGAAGATCACGGCCGACAGGCCCGCCCCGAAGCTGTGCCGGGCGCTGCCGATCGCACCGAAACCGCCGATGATCACGAGGATCACGCCCGGGACCACGTGGTGGATGTGCATCCCGCCCGGGGTGACGTTCTTGAAGGGTCCCCGCCCCGCCCGGATCATCCGGGTGATCATGCGGGTGACCAGGAAGGACAGGACGAAGGAGAGCAGCGCGAGGAGCAGCGGGAGCTTCCCCGGCTCCACGATGTTGCGATACCACCAGTGACCCATGCCACCACCTCCCGATTTGGGGTGTATTGGGTAACTTACCGGTCGCATCGAACGGGTAGCGTTCGCGCCGATGACAGATTCGTACGACGGCCCGTCCCCGACCCCGCCCCCGGAGCGCGCCTCGCTGCTCGACGGGGTGCGCTTCGCCTTCGGCACGCTCACCGTGCTGCCCACCCGCATCCACCGCTGGGACCGCCCCGCCGCCCGCACCGGCATGGCCTGCGCCCCGCTCGCCGGGCTTGTCGTGGGGCTCCTCGCGGCCGCGCCCGGGGTGGTCCTGCTGCTGTGCGGAGGCGGCCCGCTGCTCGCCGCCGCCGTCACCGTCGCGGTACCGGCGGCCCTGACCCGCGCCCTGCACCTGGACGGCCTCGCCGACACGGCGGACGGACTGGGCAGCGCCAAACCGGCCGACGCCGCGCTGCGCATCATGAAGCAGTCCGACATCGGGCCCTTCGGTGTGGTGGCGCTGGTGTTCACGCTGCTGGTCCAGGTCGCGGCGCTGGCGGACGTGTACGCCGACAGCTGGAACCGGGGTGCGCTGGCCGCCGTGGTCGCCGCCGTCACCGCCCGGCTCGCCATGACCCTCGCCTCCCGCGACGGGGTCCCCCCGGCCCGCCCCGAGGGGCTGGGCGCGGCCGTCGCCGGGGTCGTCCCGGGCGGGGCGGCCGCCGCCGTCGCAGGCCTCGTACTCGTGCTGTCCGCCGCCGCGGCCCTCCCGCTGGGCCTGCCGGCCGCCGCCCAGTGCGCGGCGGCCGTCCTGGCCGCCCTGCTGGCCGCGGAAGCCCTGCTCCGCCGCTGCGTGCGCCGCTTCGACGGGGTCACCGGGGACGTGTTCGGAGCCCTGGCCGAGGTCTCGGCGACGACGGCCCTGCTCGTACTGGCCCTGGGCTGAGGCCTTTCCGGCGCGCGGGACGACGTAGGGTCGGGGCGTGGAACAGACCCCGAACCAGGCCCCGACGCCCATCCGGGTGCTCCTCGCCGACGATCAGGCCCTGCTGCGCAGCGCGTTCAAGGTGCTCGTCGACTCCGAGGCCGACATGTGCGTGGTCGGGGAGGCCTCCGACGGGGCGCAGGCCTTCGAGCTGGCCCGCACGGAGCGGCCCGACGTCGTGCTCATGGACATCCGGATGCCCGGCACCGACGGCCTCGCCGCCACCCGGCTGATCAGCGCCGACCCCGAACTGGCCGAGGTCCGCGTGGTGATGCTCACGACCTTCGAGGTGGACGAGTACGTCGCGGCGGCCCTGCGGGCGGGCGCCTCCGGGTTCCTCGGGAAGGGGGCCGAGCCCGAGGAACTGCTCAACGCCATCCGCGTCGCGGCCGCCGGCGACGCGCTGCTCTCCCCGGCCGCCACCAAGGGGCTCATCGCCACCTTCCTCGCGCAGGGCGGCGGAGCCGGCGAGACCCCCGCCGCGGGCGCGGCCCACCTGCAGCGCCTGGCCGCGCTGACCGGACGCGAGCGCGAGGTCCTCGTCCTGGTCGCTGCGGGCCTGTCCAACGACGAGATCGCCCGCCGGCTGGAAGTCAGCCCGCTCACCGTCAAGACCCACGTGAACCGGGCCATGTCCAAGCTCGGCGCCCGCGACAGGGCGCAATTGGTGGTCATCGCGTACGAATCGGGACTGGTCCGGCCCCGGGCCGAGTAGTCCGCCATACCGCACGGCGGTCCGCGATACGGGGCGGAGTACGGGTTCGGAGTACACCCGTCTACTGCGGACGCGGTATGCCCCGGATAAGGACGGGACCTGGGAGCGACGCCGGCGTGCCCGTGCGCGGGAGAGGCTGAGGGGCCCCGCGCGTGCCCGAAGGCACGGCCGTCCGTCATGCCTCGTCGACGTCACCGCGTCCCTGCAGAGAGATCCCCATAGCCATGTTCCGGCTGTCCCGCTTCAGCCTCGCCCAGAGGGCGCTGATCGGCCTCGTGTCGCTCGTCGCGCTCCTCTTCGGCGCCATTGCCATCCCACAGCTCAAGCAGCAGCTGCTGCCCTCCATCGACCTGCCGATGGTGTCCGTGCTCGCGCCGTACCAGGGCGCCTCGCCCGACGTGGTGGAGAAGCAGGTCGTCGAGCCGATCGAAGCCATGCTCAAGGGCGTCGACGGCATCACCGGCATCACCTCCACCGCCAGCGAGGGCAACGCCCTCATCATGGCGACCTTCGACTACGGCGACGAGGGCACCAAGCAGCTCGTCGCCGACGTGCAGCAGGCCGTCAACCGGGCCCGCGTACGGCTGCCCTCCGAGGTCGACCCGCAGGTCGTCGCCGGTTCCACCGACGACATCCCGACCGTGGTCCTCGCCGTCACCTCCGACAAGGACCAGCAGGCGCTGGCCGACCAGCTGAACAAGTCCGTGGTCCCCGCGCTGGAGGACATCGCGGGCGTCGGCCAGGTCACCGTCGACGGGGTCCGGGACCTCCAGGTCACCGTCACCCCCGACGACGCGAAGCTCGCCGCCGCCGGCCTCGACGGCGCGGCCCTGGCCCAAGGCCTCCAGGCGGGCGGCGCCACCGTCCCCGCCGGCTCCTTCGACGAGGCGGGCAAGAACCGCACCGTGCGCGTCGGTTCGGGCTACACCTCGCTCGCCCAGCTGGAGGACCTGCGCCTCACCGCCGGCCCGGGCAAGCCCGCCGTCCGCCTCGGCGACGTGGCGAGCGTGAAGCAGGAGCCGGCCAAGGCCGACTCCGTCACCCGCACCAACGGCAAGCCCAGCCTCGCCGTCATGCTGACCATGGACAAGGACGGCAGCGCCGTCGCCATCTCGGACGCGGTCAAGGACAAGCTGCCCGAGCTCCGCTCCACCCTCGGCTCCGGCGCCGAGCTGACCGTCGTCAGCGACCAGGGCCCGGCCGTCGCCAAGTCCATCTCGGGCCTGACCACCGAGGGCCTGCTCGGCCTGGTCTTCGCCGTCGTCGTGATCCTGGTCTTCCTCGGCTCCCTGCGCTCGACGCTGGTCACCGCGGTCTCCATCCCGCTCTCCGTCGTCCTGGCGCTGATCGTGCTGTGGACCCGCGACCTCTCCCTCAACATGCTGACGCTGGGCGCGCTCACCATCGCCATCGGCCGGGTCGTCGACGACTCGATCGTGGTCCTGGAGAACATCAAGCGCCACCTCGGCTACGGCGAGGAGCGGCAGCACGCCATCATCACCGCGGTCAAGGAAGTGGCCGGCGCGGTCACCTCCTCCACGCTCACCACCGTCGCCGTCTTCCTGCCGATCGCCTTCGTCGGCGGCATGGTCGGCCAGTTCTTCGGCCCGTTCTCCATCACCGTCACCGCGGCCCTGCTGGCCTCGCTGCTCGTCTCCCTGACGGTCGTGCCGGTGCTCTCGTACTGGTTCCTGCGCGCGCCGAAGGGCGTCAGCGAGGGGGACGCCGCGAGCATCGACAAGGCCCGCCGCGAGGCCGAGGAGAAGGAGTCCCGCAGCAAGCTCCAGCGGTTCTACGTACGGGCCCTGGGCCTGGTCACCCGGCGCCGGGTGACCACCCTCGTCGTCGCCGTCGTGGTGCTCGTCGCGACGCTGGGCATGACCCCGCTGCTCAAGACGAACTTCTTCGACCAGGGCGAGCAGGAAGTCCTCAGCATCAAGCAGCAGCTGCCGCCCGGCACCTCGCTGGCCGCCGCGGACGAGGCGAGCCGCAAGGTCGAGAAGGTCCTGGACGGGACCGACGGGGTCAAGGACTACCAGGTCACCGTCGGCTCCTCCGGCTTCATGGCCGCCTTCGGCGGCGGTACGGGCTCCAACCAGGCCTCGTACCAGGTCACGATGGAGGACTCGGGCCGCACCGACTCGGCCAAGAAGCACATCGAGACCGCCCTGAAGGGGCTCGACGGCATCGGCGAGACCACCATCGCGGCCGGTGACGGCTTCGGCAGCCAGAACCTCAGCGTCGTCGTCAAGGCCGGCGACGGAGCCGTCCTCGCCAAGGCGGCCGAGCAGGTCCGCGCCGCGGTGGCGAAGATCGACGACGTCACCGACGTCCAGAGCGACCTGTCCCAGTCCGTGCCCCGGATCTCGGTCACCGCCACCCCCAAGGCGGCGGAGCTCGGCCTGAACCAGGCGGCGCTCGGCGCCCTCGTCGGCCAGGCCGTACGCGGCAACCCGGCGGGCAAGGCCGTACTGGACGACACCGAGCGGGACATCGTCATCAAGTCCGCACAGCCGGCCACCACCCTGGCCCAGCTGCGGGCGCTGCCCGTCGGCCCCGTGAAGCTCGGCGACATCGCCGAGGTCAAGGAGGTCCCCGGCCCCGTCGCGATGACCCGGATCGACGGCGCCCGCGCCGCGACCATCACCGCGAAGCCGGTCGGTGACAACACCGGCGCCGTCAGCTCCACCCTGCAGACCAAGATCAAGGCCCTGGACCTGCCCGAGGGCGCCACGGCCACCATCGGCGGCGTCGGACAGGACCAGAGCGAGGCCTTCGGCCAGCTGGGCCTGGCCATGCTCGCGGCCATCGCGATCGTGTTCATGCTGCTCGTCGCGACGTTCCGCTCGCTGGTCCAGCCGCTGATCCTGCTGGTCTCGATCCCCTTCGCCGCGACCGGCGCGCTCGGCCTGCTCCTGGTCACCGGCACCCCGCTCGGCGTCCCGGCGATGATCGGCATGCTGATGCTCATCGGCATCGTCGTGACCAACGCGATCG
This sequence comes from Streptomyces sp. NPDC002104, assembly GCF_053593795.1. NCBI lineage: Bacteria > Bacillati > Actinomycetota > Actinomycetes > Kitasatosporales > Streptomycetaceae > Streptomyces > Streptomyces sp. NPDC002104. Next base: position 111,936 of record NZ_JBSFDF010000020.1, read on the forward strand.
TCCTGATCGACCTGGTCAACCAGTACCGGGCCCAGGGCTACGGCGTGATCGAGGCGGTCGTCGAGGGCGGCCGCCACCGGCTGCGCCCGATCCTGATGACGGCACTGGCGACGATCTTCGCGCTGCTCCCGATGGCGCTGGGCGTCACCGGGGAGGGCGGCTTCATCTCGCAGCCGCTCGCGGTGGTCGTCATCGGCGGCCTGATCAGCTCCACCCTGCTGACCCTGCTCCTGGTGCCGACCCTCTACACGATGCTGGAGCTCCGCAAGGAGCGCCGCAGCGCGAAGAAGCGGGCCCGCCTGAGCGTGGTCCCGGCCCCGGCGGCCTCCGCGCAGGACGAGAGCCCGGTCAAGGTCTGAGAGCCGTAGGCACGTACACGCCGAAGGGCCGCCCCTCGCAGGAGGGGCGGCCCTTCGGTCGTCGTGCCGCGGGTCCGGGCTACGGAAGCGCGAGCATCCGCTCCAGGGCGAGCTTGGCGAAGCTCTCGGTCTCCTTGTCGACCTGGATCTGGTTGACGAGGTTGCCCTCGGCCAGGGACTCCAGGGTCCACACCAGGTGGGGGAGGTCGATGCGGTTCATGGTCGAGCAGAAGCAGACCGTCTTGTCGAGGAAGACGACCTCCTTGTCCTGCGCGGCGAAACGGTTCGCCAGGCGGCGCACGAGGTTCAGCTCGGTGCCGATGGCCCACTTGGAGCCGGCCGGGGCCGCCTCCAGCGCCTTGATGATGTACTCGGTGGAGCCGACGTAGTCCGCGGCCGCCACGACCTCGTGCTTGCACTCCGGGTGGACCAGGACGTTCACGCCGGGGATGCGGGCGCGCACGTCGTTGACCGAGTCGACCGAGAAGCGGCCGTGGACCGAGCAGTGACCGCGCCACAGGATCATCTTGGCGTTGCGGAGCTGCTCGACGGTCAGGCCGCCGTTCGGCTTGTGCGGGTTGTAGAGCACGCAGTCGTCCAGGGACATGCCCATGTCGCGGACGGCGGTGTTGCGGCCCAGGTGCTGGTCCGGCAGGAAGAGCACCTTCTCGCCCTGCTCGAACGCCCACTCCAGGGCCTTCTTGGCGTTGGACGACGTACAGATCGTGCCGCCGTGCTTGCCCGTGAAGGCCTTGATGTCGGCCGAGGAGTTCATGTACGAGACGGGGACCGTGGCTCCGGCGATGCCGGCCTCGGTCAGCACGTCCCAGCACTCCGCGACCTGCTCGGCGGTGGCCATGTCGGCCATCGAGCAGCCCGCGGCCAGGTCCGGCAGGACGACCTTCTGGCCGTCCGAGGTGAGGATGTCCGCGGACTCGGCCATGAAGTGGACGCCGCAGAAGACGATGTACTCGGCCTCCGGCCTGGCGGCCGCGTCCTTGGCGAGCTTGAAGGAGTCACCGGTGACGTCGGCGAACTCGATGACCTCGTCACGCTGGTAGTGGTGGCCGAGGATGAAGACCTTGTCCCCGAGCTTCTCCTTGGCGGCACGGGCGCGCGCCACGAGGTTCGGGTCCGACGGCGAGGGCAGGTCGCCGGGGCACTCCACCCCGCGCTCGCTCTTGGGGTCGGCTTCGCGGCCGAGCAGCAGCAAGGCAAGGGGCGTCGGCTGGACGTCCAAAGGCTGGTTGTCCAAAGGCTGGGCGGTGGTCACGACACGCACCCTTTCTGTTCTTCGACAAGGGACTTCTGAAGCCACTCTGAAGCCATCGCTTCGACTTCTCGTCTATTTGACGCTATCTATCATAACTGCTTCACGTCACTTTGACGATGCCGATAGTGTCGATGTGACGAATTCGCCCGCCCCCCACGGGTGCCTCGCCGGGACCCACCACCGCGCGACGGTGTGCGAGCATGGAATTTCTGAAACACGCGTCGGGTCCCGGAATGAATCCGCGGTCCCGCTCGTTGCCACCGACGGCAAGAGTCCGACGTTTCCCCGCTCCCGGCGGGGAGCCGCCCACTTCGGGAGTGAATGCAGATGTCCGTACAGGACGAAAAGACCACCGTGAGCGACGGCATCCTCCTGTCCGACGCCGCCGCCGAGAAGGTCAGGACCCTGCTGGAGCAGGAAGGCCGCGACGACCTGGCGCTGCGCGTCGCCGTCCAGCCCGGTGGCTGCTCGGGCCTGCGCTACCAGCTCTTCTTCGACGAGCGCTCCCTCGACGGCGACGTCGTGAAGGACTTCGACGGTGTGAAGGTCGTCACCGACCGGATGAGCTCCCCGTACCTGCACGGTGCGTCCATCGACTTCGTCGACACCATCGAGAAGCAGGGCTTCACGATCGACAACCCGAACGCCACGGGCTCCTGCGCCTGCGGCGACTCGTTCAACTAAGCCCCGCAGGGGCCTCACGGCCCGGCTGAGCTCGCAGAGCACGACGAGAGGGGCCCCTGCGCGGACATCCGCGCAGGGGCCCCTCTCGTACGTCCTGGAGCCTGCTGGCCCTACTGGTGGGGGACGGGCTTGCCGGTGGTCGCGTCGATCACCTTGCGGTCGCCGAGCGGCTGCTGGAGCGTGCCCGTCACCGTCATCTCCTTCGCGAGCATGATGCAGGCCTGCCCCGGCTTGTTCGGGGTGTCCGTGATCCTGACCAGCACCGTCCCGGGCTGCTCCCGGACCTCCAGGGCGTACGTGCTGCACACCCCGCCCCAGAAGTTCACGGTCAGCGTCCGGTCGGCCGCGGCGTACGAGAAACCGGGCACGGTCTGCCCCTTCGCGGGCGGGTCGACCGGGGTGGGCAGGTCCACCGGGGGAGTCTCCCCGCTCAGGGCCGCCGGCTGGGCCACCGTGCGGCCCGGGCCTCCGTCCTTGCCGGCCACCTCGAACAGCCAGGCCGGCACCAGGCCGCGGGTCCCGTCGACCGTGCCCGGGACCAGCCCGAGCGCGGCGCCCCGCACCGACTCCGTGCGCGTCGGCTTCATCGGCCGGGGCTCCGGGTTGCACGGCAGCGTGTCCGTGGCGCCGACCGGGGTGTCCGGGGTCAGCGGGACGCTCGTGGCGCAGCCGCTCGGGCCGGGGTCCTTGGCGCCGGAACCCCGGGACGCGTCGTTCAGCCGGGCCAGCGCGTCCACCGCGCCGATCACCGGCTGCTCGGCGGCCCGCGCCGGAGCCTTCAGCTCGCCGCTGCCCGACACCGGCTGGGAGTCCGCCCCGACGCCGATCCGGGTGGACCAGCCCTGCGTGCGCAGGCCGCCGATCACCGGGTCGGCCGTCACCAGGCGTACGGAGCCCTGCACGATCCGGGCGTCGAGCGCGGCCCCGCCCTGCCCCACGGCCGCCAGCACGGGCGCGGCGGCGGCCTTGGCGGCCTCCTCGGAGACCGGGGTCCCGCCGGTGCCGCCGTGCTCCTGCCCCGAACCCTGAGCCTGCCCCGAACCCTGATCCTGCCCCGCGTCCTGGGGAAGGGTGGCCGGGCCGCAGGTGTCCTTGCCGCGCACGCAGTCGTCCCCGGCGCCGCCGGCCCGGAAGCGGGAGAAGGTCCAGGTCCCGGGGGCCTTGAGGTTCACCGTGAGCCGGGGCCCGGAGCCGTCCGCCGTCTCTCCCGCCCGCCAGGTCTCCCCGACGAGCCGGGGCGCGCCGGAGATGCCCAGCGCCGTCGCCAGCCGCGTCACCTCGGCGGAGGTCACCTCACCGCCCGCCGCGAAGGCCGGCGCCGTGGCGGGGCCGTCCGGGAGCGGGACGTCGGCGGTGTACGTGACCCCGCCGCCGGCGGGGTCGGGCTCGCCGGGGGCGATGCCGGGCCCGGGCGGAGTGGGCAGCGCGCGGGGCGCGGAGGCCGCGGCGGCGGCCGTACGCCCTTCGCCCGCGCGGCCCTCGCCGTGGGCGTTCGACGCCCACAGCGCGGTGCCGCCGCCGGTGAGCAGGACGGCGGCCGCGATCGGAGCGACCACCCAGACCGGGCGCCGTCGTGTGGCACGTGACGCACCGGGGGTGCCGGGCACCCCGGCCGTCCCGGCCGTCTCGGGTGCATCGGGTGCTTCCGGTCCATCGGGATGTTCGCTGGTCACCGCATCGCTCCTTTGCCCGTCCCGCAGGGGGTGATGCGGGTGTGACGGAACAGACGCGGATCCGGTTCCGCCTAGTACCCGTAGACCGCCGTGGAGGCGATGAGCCGGGCCGAGGCCGCCGGGACGCGGATCCCCCTGATCTGCGAGGGCCGCACCCGATCCGGCCGCGGACCGGCGGGAACCGGCCAATGCGGGGCCATCCGGGCGCAGTCGCCCAACAATTGTTCGAAGCCGGTGCCCGCCGCGTTCTCGGAGGTCCGGACGTGCCCGAAGCCATCGGTGTAGGTCATGGGGCACGGTAGGCACGCCTTCGCGGGCGAAGAAAGGGCTACTACGGGGTAGTTTCGGCCGGTCGGCCGTTCGCCCGCCGAGCGGGTAGTTTTGACTGTCCCCTTGCCTTCCCCCGCAGGAGCGTCCACGCCGTGCGTATCGCAGTCACCGGCTCCATCGCCACCGACCACCTCATGACCTTCCCCGGCCGCTTCGCCGACCAGTTGGTCGCGGACCAGCTGCACACGGTCTCCCTCTCCTTCCTCGTCGACAACCTCGACGTGCGGCGCGGCGGCGTCGGCCCGAACATCTGCTTCGGCATGGGGCAGCTCGGCGCCCGGCCGATCCTCGTCGGCGCGGCCGGCTCCGACTTCGACGAGTACCGCGCCTGGCTCGACCGGCACGGCGTCGACACCCAGTCCGTGCGGATCTCCGAGGTCCTGCACACCGCGCGCTTCGTCTGCACGACGGACGCCGACCACAACCAGATCGGCTCCTTCTACACGGGCGCGATGAGCGAGGCCCGCCTGATCGAGCTGAAGTCGGTCGCGGACCGGGTCGGCGGCCTGGACCTCGTCCTGATCGGCGCGGACGACCCCGAGGCGATGCTGCGCCACACGGAGGAGTGCCGCACCCGCGCGATCCCCTTCGCGGCGGACTTCTCGCAGCAGATCGCCCGCATGGACGGCGACAACATCCGCACCCTGATGGAGGGCGCGACGTACCTCTTCTCGAACGAGTACGAGAAGGGCCTCATCGAGGCGAAGTCCGGCTGGACCGACGCGGAGATCCTCGCGAAGGTCGGCACCCGGGTCACCACGCTCGGCTCGAACGGCGTCCGCATCGACCGGGTCGGCCACGAGCCGATCGTGGTCGGCTGCCCGGAGGAGACCGCCAAGGTCGACCCGACGGGCGTGGGCGACGCGTTCCGCGCGGGCTTCCTGACGGGGCTGGGCTGGGGCGTCGGCCTGGAGCGGGCCGCGCAGATCGGCTGCATGCTGGCCACGCTCGTCATCGAGACCCTCGGCACCCAGGAGTACACCCTGGGCCGGGCCCACTTCATGGAGCGCTTCACGAAGGCCTACGGCGACGAGGCGGCGACGGAAGTCCAGTCCCACCTCCCGGCGTAGCCCCTCGCGGGGCCGGGTCCTGCCCGCCGCGCGCGGGCGGGGCCCGATGGGCGGGTGCGGGTGGCTGGGCCCTGCGGGGCGAAGTCCCCTACCCACCCTTCGCCCGTTCCCCGGGGCTGTGCCCCGGGCCCCTCGCGGCCGCGCCGCGCGCGGGAACGGGTCCGGGCGGAGCCCGGGGAACGGTGGAAGGGCGGGTAGGGGACAAGCCCCGCGGGCCGCCCCGCCCCCCAGGCCGCCGCGGCCCGGGTCAGACCGCCCGGCGGACCGTGTACGCGGTACCGACGGGGCGCGGGGCCTCGCCCACGTAGGTCTGCCCGCGCATCGCGCACCACGCCGGAATGTCCAGCCGGGCGACCTCGTCGTCGGACAGCACCGTCACCGTGCCCCCCACCGGCACCCGCCCGATCGCCCGCCCCAGCTCGATCACCGGCTGCGGACACCGCAGCCCGAGGGTGTCCAGCTCCAGCGACTCCGCGTCCGGGCCGGGGCCGGGGCCGGTACCGGAGCCGGGCAACACCGCTTCCACCACGCCGAGTTGCTCGCGCACCCCCGCCACCAGCCCCGGCAGCACCTCCAGGAAGCCGTTGACCTCCGCAGCCGTCGTACCGGCCGGCAGGGAGACCCGTACGTTCCCCTCCGACAGCACCCCCATGGCCCGCAGCACATGGGACGGCGTCAGCGTCGAGCTCGTGCACGAGGAGCCGGAGGACACGGAGTAGCCGGCCCGGTCCAGCCCGTGGAGCAGGGTCTCGCCGTCCACGTACAGGCAGGAGAAGGTGACCAGGTGCGGCAGCCGCAGGTCCGGATGGCCCACCACCTCCACGTCCGGCACCAGCCGGGCCACCCGCCGCCGCAGCCGGTCCACCAGGATCCGCAGGCGCGCCGCCTCCGCGTCCGCCTCGGCGCGCACCGCCCGCAGGGAGGCCGCCGCCGCGACGGCCGCGGGGAGGTTGACGAAGCCGGGGGAGCGCCCCGACTCCCTTTCGTCGGCGGGGCCTTGGGGGGAGAAGCGCACTCCCTTGCGGACCGCCAGCAGGCCGACCCCGGGCGGGCCGCCCCATTTGTGGGCGCTCGCGCACAGCACGGACCAGTTCCCGGGGACCGGCCCCCAGCCCAGCGACTGCGCGGCGTCCACCAGCAACGGCACCCCGGCGGCGGCGCACACCTCGGCGACCTCCGCCACGGGCTGGACGGTGCCGACCTCGTGGTTGGCCGACTGGAGGCAGGCCAGCGCGGTGGAGGGGCCGACCAGTTCCCCGTAGGAGGGGACGGAGACCCGGCCGAACCGGTCCACCGGGACCTCCTCGACCCGCCCGCCGCCCGCCGCGTGGACCTCCGCCGCGTGCAGTACGGAACTGTGTTCCACCGCCGATACGACCAGATGCCCGCCGACGCGCCGACGCCCCGCCAGGACCCCGGCCATGCCCGAGTGAACCGCGTGCGTCCCCGAAGGAGTGAACACGAGCTCGTCGGGGCGGCAGCCCACCGCCTCCGCCGCCGCCTCCCGCGCCGCGTCCAGCAGCAGCCGGGCCCGGCGCCCTTCGCGGTACAGCCGGGCCGGGTCGGCCCAGCCTTCGTCAAGGGAGGCCTGGAGCGCCTGCCGGGCCACGGGGTGCAGCGGGGCGGCGGACGCGGTGTCGAAGTACGGCATCCGGTCACGCTAACCGGACGCCGCGCCGGCGCCGTCACCGGCCGAGTTCAGGGCCCGTCAGATGTCGCCGGGACCCCGCCATTCGGGGCCCGTTGGGCCGTCCCCCGTACGGCGGATCCATCCCTTCGGGGTCAGTAACGGCGCGTTGGGCACCCTCCCCGCGCGACCCCAAATAGCGTCCAGTAGGGTTTGGTCCGCATAAACATCCAAACCCCTGCCTGCGTCAGGGCCGGCGACCGACCCGAATGCGGCCGCGGCCGGCCGCGCGGGCCGAGACTCTCGGGAAGGCGCTACGTGAGTCCCTACGGCTCCGACCGCTCGCCGCGGCGCCCGATGCGGCGGAAGCTGCTGCAGGCGCTGACTGCGGGCGTGGTCCTGGCGACCGCCACTGGTTGCTCGTATACATGGAAAGACTTCCCCCGCCTCGGATTGCCCACCCCGGTCACTGAAGAGGCGCCTCGCATCCTCTCCCTGTGGCAGGGGTCCTGGGCGGCCGCTCTGATCACCGGCATCCTCGTGTGGGGCCTGATCATGTGGAGCGTCATCTTCCACCGGCGCAGCCGGACCAAGGTCGAGGTTCCCCCGCAGACCCGGTACAACATGCCCATCGAGGCGCTGTACACCGTGGTCCCGCTCATCATCGTCTCGGTGCTCTTCTACTTCACCGCGCGCGACGAGTCGAAGCTGCTCTCCCTCTCCGCCAAGCCGGCGCACACGATCAACGTGATCGGCTTCCAGTGGAGCTGGGGCTTCAACTACATCGAGGACGTCGACGGCGATGCGGCGACCCCGAAGGCGGGTGAGGTTCCCAAGGAACTCGCCTCCCTTCCGGACCGCTACACCAAGGACTTCCCGAAGGGCGCCGAAGGCGTCTACACCAAGGGCGTCCCGAGCGACCGGAACCCGGAGACCAACAACCCGGGTCCGACCCTCTGGCTCCCCAAGGGCGAGAAGGTCCGCTTCATCCTGTCGTCGAACGACGTCATCCACTCCTTCTGGGTGGTCCCCTTCCTGTTCAAGCAGGACGTCATTCCGGGCCACACCAACGTCTTCGAGGTCACCCCGACCCAAGAGGGCGTCTTCATGGGCAAGTGCGCCGAGCTCTGCGGTGTCGACCACTCCCGAATGCTCTTCAACGTCAAGGTCGTCTCCCCGGAGGCGTACAAGGCGCACCTGAAGGAGCTCGCGGAGAAGGGTCAGACCGGCTTCCTCCCCGCCGGCATCCAGCAGACCGACCCGGCCCGCAATGCTGAGGTGAACAAACTGTGAGCATCCTCAACCAGCCTCAGGGTGCCGAGGCCGACTCGTACGAGAACGAGTTGCCGGTCCGGACGAAGCAGCCGGGCAACGTGGTCGTGAAGTGGTTGACCACCACCGACCACAAGACCATCGGCACGATGTACCTGCTCACGTCGTTCGTGTTCTTCCTCATCGGCGGCCTCCTGGCGCTCTTCATGCGCGCCGAGCTGGCCCGTCCGGGCACGCAGATCATGTCGAACGAGCAGTTCAACCAGGCGTTCACCATGCATGGCACGATCATGCTGCTGATGTTCGCCACCCCGCTGTTCGCGGGCTTCGCGAACTGGATCATGCCGCTGCAGATCGGCGCGCCCGACGTGGCGTTCCCGCGGCTGAACATGTTCGCGTACTGGCTGTACCTCTTCGGTTCGACCATCGCGGTGGCCGGCTTCGTCACCCCTTCGGGTGCTGCCGACTTCGGCTGGTTCGCCTACTCCCCGCTGTCGGACGCCGTCCGCTCGCCGGGCATCGGCGCCGACATGTGGATCATGGGTCTGGCCTTCTCCGGCTTCGGCACGATCCTCGGTTCGGTCAACTTCATCACCACGATCATCTGCATGCGCGCCCCCGGCATGACGATGTTCCGCATGCCGATCTTCACCTGGAACGTGCTGCTGACCGGTGTCCTGGTCCTGCTCGCCTTCCCGGTGCTGGCCGCCGCGCTCTTCGCGCTGGAGGCCGACCGGAAGTTCGGTGCGCACGTCTTCGACGCGGCAAATGGCGGCGCCCTACTGTGGCAACACCTCTTCTGGTTCTTCGGCCATCCAGAGGTGTACATCATCGCGCTGCCATTCTTCGGAATCGTTTCAGAGATCATTCCGGTCTTCTCGCGCAAGCCGATGTTCGGTTACATCGGTCTGATCGCCGCGACGATTTCCATCGCCGGCCTTTCGGTGACCGTGTGGGCCCACCACATGTACGTCACCGGCGGTGTGCTGCTGCCGTTCTTCTCCTTCATGACGTTCCTCATCGCGGTTCCGACCGGTGTGAAGTTCTTCAACTGGATCGGCACCATGTGGAAGGGCTCGCTGTCCTTCGAGACCCCGATGCTCTGGACGATCGGCTTCCTGGTCACCTTCACCTTCGGTGGTCTGACCGGCGTCATCCTGGCCTCGCCCCCGATGGACTTCCACGTCTCCGACTCGTACTTCGTCGTCGCGCACTTCCACTACGTCGTCTTCGGCACCGTGGTCTTCGCGATGTTCGCCGGCTTCCACTTCTGGTGGCCGAAGTTCACGGGCAAGATGCTGGACGAGCGCCTCGGCAAGATCACCTTCTGGACGCTGTTCATCGGCTTCCACGGCACCTTCCTGGTGCAGCACTGGCTGGGCGCCGAGGGCATGCCGCGTCGTTACGCGGACTACCTCGCGGCGGACGGCTTCACCCTGCTGAACACGATCTCGACGATCAGCTCGTTCCTGCTGGGCCTGTCGATGCTCCCCTTCATGTACAACGTCTGGAAGACGGCGAAGTACGGCAAGAAGGTCGAGGTCGACGACCCGTGGGGCTACGGCCGTTCGCTCGAATGGGCGACGTCTTGCCCGCCGCCGCGGCACAACTTCCTCACCCTGCCGAGGATCCGGTCCGAATCCCCGGCATTCGATCTGCATCACCCCGAGATCGCGGCCCTCGACCACCTTGAGGACCACTCCGTGGCCACCAAGGCCGTCGCGGGTGGCAAGGAGGCCGGCAAGTGAAGATCCAGGGCAGGATGTTCCTGTGGCTCGCCGCCTTCATCCTGATCATGACCGTCGTGTACGGCGTGTGGTCGAAGGAGCCGGTCGGCACCACCGCGCTCGCACTGGCCTTCGGCCTGAGCGCCATGATCGGCTACTACCTGGCCTTCACGGCGGCGCGCGTCGACCAGATGGCCCAGGACAACCTGGAGGCCGACGTAGCCGACGAGGCGGGCGAGCTGGGGTTCTTCTCCCCGCACAGCTGGCAGCCGCTCTCGCTGGCCATCGGTGGCGCCTTCGCCTTCATGGGCGTCATCTTCGGCTGGTGGCTGATGTACTTCTCGGCGCCGCTGATCCTGGTGGGTCTGTGGGGCTGGGTGTACGAGTACTACCGCGGCGAGAACCAGAACCAGTAGCCGCACCCCCGCATCCGCTCCCCGGAGCGGCCGCAGCGTGAGACCAGGGGCCCGGACACCTCCAATGGAGGAGTCCGGGCCCCTCGTTTGCAGTCACCCCGCGCGCCGTAATTGTCATATCTTCATAGCGTTGGCTCCATGAACCAGTCACCGCGTCTTTGGACCGTAATCGGCTGCTCCCTGCTGGTCGCGTCCCTCGGGGCCGGCGCCACCGCATGCGGGTCGGGCGACGACAACCCGCTGTCCGCCCGCCCCTACGACGCGGGCGACCAGGTCGCACTCAACCAGCCCACCGGCAGCCGCCCGGTCGATCCGGACAAGCCCCTGGAAGTGACCGCCAAGAGCGGCAACGGCCGCATCACCGACGTCAGCGCCGTGGACACCCACGGACGCCGCCTGGCGGGCGAGCTGTCCGCCTCCGGCGACCGCTGGCACAGCACCGTCCCGATGGCCGCCGGCGTCCGCTACACCGTCCTCGTGAGCACCGAGGACGAACGCGGCGCCCCCGGGCAGCGCACGCTCACCTTCGACACCACCCCGGCGCAGAAGGTCCTCAAGGTCGAATTCGGCCCGGACGAGGGCAAGTACGGCGTCGGACAGCCCCTCACGGCCGAGCTCAACGAACCGGTGAAGGACAAGGCGGCCCGCGCCGTCGTCGAACGCGGCCTGGTCGTCGACGCCCCGCCGGAGGCCGAGGGCGCCTGGCACTGGGTGGACGACAAGAAGCTCCACTACCGGCCCAAGGAGTACTGGCCCGCCAACACCACGGTCTCCGTACGGAGCAACCTGGAGGGCGTGAAGATCTCCGACGACCTGCACGGCGCCGCCTCCAAGCCCCTGAAGCTGGAGATCGGCGACCGCGTCGAGGTCACCACGGACGCCGCCTCGCACTACCTCACGTTCAAGCGCAACGGAGAAGTGATCAACACCATTCCGGTGACCACCGGAAAGCCGGGCTTCTCCACCCGCAACGGCGTCAAGGTGGTCCTCGGCAAGCAGTACTACGTCCAGATGCGCGGGGACACGGTCGGCATCGGCGGCAGCGAGTACTACAACCTGCCCGTCTACTACGCGACGCGCGTCACCTGGAGCGGTGAATACGTCCACGCCGCGCCGTGGTCCGTCGGCTCCCAGGGATACGAGAACGTCAGCCACGGCTGCACCGGAATGAGCACGGGCAACGCCGCCTGGTTCTACGAGAACATCACCGAAGGCGACATCGTCCGGGTCATCAACAGCATCGGCGACGACATGGACACCTTCGGCAACGGCTACGGCGACTGGAACATGGACTGGAAGGACTGGCGCGAGGGCAGCGCCCTCCTCAAGGGCACCCAGGAGGGCCGCAGCCCGGTCGACCAGGCCCGCCTGCGCCCGCAGGTGTAACTACCGGGCCAGGAGCGCCAGGAGCGCCGGGAGCGCCAGGAGCGCCGGGAGGGCAACACCAGCTTCATCTGGCAGCCGGACCTGTTCTCGTTCGTCGTCGCGGTACTCGCCGGCATCGCCGGGGT